>NZ_JAXFPY010000088.1:0-23396 GCF_034179385.1 Anaeroplasma sp. | reverse complement strand
TACTTCTACAAAGGAAGGATCAATTACATCTATTCAAGCAATTTATGTTCCAGCAGATGACTATACTGACCCAGCCCCTGCAACAACATTTACTCATCTAGATGCAACTACAAATCTATCACGTAAGCTTACAGAAGAGGGAATTTATCCAGCGGTAGATCCACTTGCTTCAACATCAAGAGCCTTACAGCCAAGTATTGTTGGAAAAGAGCATTACGAGGTAGCAAGAAGAGTTCAGCAAATTATTCAAAGATACAATGAATTACTAGATATTATTGCAATTCTAGGTATGGATGAATTATCGGATGAAGATAAAATTGTCGTTGCGAGAGCTAGACGTATTAAGCTATTCTTATCCCAAAACACATTTATTGGTGGACAGTTTACGGGTATTCCAGGTGTATATGTACCAGTATCTGAAACCGTAAGAGGCTTTAAAGAAATCCTAGACGGATTACATGATGACTTACCAGAAGAAGCATTCCGTATGGTAGGTACAATTGATGATGCCATCAAAAAGGCTAAGGAATTAACAAAATAATGAATGTTGTTGTTTCTACACATCAGGGCGTATTATATAACGAAGAGGTTGACTATGTTGTTGTACATAGCGATACCGATGGTGAATATGCCTGCTTAAAGGATCATGTTCCTGTTATATCTGTAATGGATACAGGATACATAAAGCTTGTAAAGGGTAAGGATGAATTTTATGTAGTAATTCAAAGTGGAATCTTTGAATTTAAGGATAATTTAGCTCAGGTCTTAGTCCAAGAGGCAATGATTGGTAAAACCTATGAATCTGCAAAGAGTCATTTACTTTCCATAAGACAGGAGCGTCTTGAAAGAAACCGTAAGGAATCTACAGATTTCACAAAGATGGAGCAGGAGCTTCGCGAGAATATAAAAACAACGAAGGCAGGCTCATTATAAAAATATGATATTAGGAATTAATGTATATAATCTAGTATATACCTGTGTATATTTACTTATGTTTGTCCTTGTTTATTTTGTAATCCTACAAACAAACTTTGAAAAGCTATTTAAGCAAGGACAAATTTGGGCAATAAGAATAGGACAAATTCTAATTTCTTTAGCCTTTGCCTATTTAATTACACAAGGTATTATGGGATTAGTTCAAGCTACACAATTCACAATACAATAGGATTTTAAACGGGATTTATATCATCAAATGAGATGGTATAGTCCCGTTTTTATTTTTGTCATGTATATTTTCTTAATGTGACGCTAAAATGAAAAGTAAATCACATATTTTTTTGTTAGAAGCGAGTCAAGATATATAGAAATAGAAAGAAAAAAAGAAATTTTAACAATTTCTTTTTTCTCATTCTATCGGTACCTCAATTTGAAATTCACCAAGAAGGGTTAGTGTATCTGTAGATATTTTATATTTGTATAAATCTTCTTTTAGAGAAGCATATTTATCTAAATCGCAGCTTCCTGTAAGAATTACATCCTCCATAAATGCTTGATCCTCTATATGAATATAGGGAAAAACTTTAAGTAATGTATTATAGCTAGGATAGGATATAGTAAGTGTAAACTTCGCTTGCATCTTTGTATCATATAATTTTGCAAGCTTTAAGCATTCAGATATAGAAGAAGAATAAGCTCGGACAAGTCCTCCAGCCCCAAGTAGGATTCCACCAAAATATCTTGTGACTATAGCTAATATATTGGTCATATTGTTTTTCTTTAATACATCAAGCATGGGAGCCCCTGCCGTCTTGGATGGTTCTCCATCATCTGAGGCCTTTTGTATTTCTTGGTTATCTCCTAATATATATGCATAGCAATTATGTCTTGCATCATAATGCTTCTTTCTTACATAGGCTAATTTTTCTTCAACCTCTTCTATAGAATTCACTCTAAAGAGTCTTGTGATAAATTCTGATTTTTGAATTACAATTGTATTTTCATAGGTATCCTTAATTCTCATAAAATTCCTCCTTAGATCATTTATATTATATATTTATTTGTTTCAAAAGGAAAACAAAAAATGATATAATGGATTTGGTGTTAATATGGACTTGATTGAAATAGGAAAGAATATTTTAAAAAAAATAAATAGCCTAGGATATGATGCCTATATTGTCGGTGGTGCAGTTAGAGATTTCATCCTTCAAAAGGAAATTCATGATTTAGATCTTACAACGAATATGCCACTTTCTTTATTGAGCGAGCATTTTACGATTAAGGAGAATGGCAGTGATTATGAAAGTGTTACGATTGTAATGGAGAATTATTCCTTTGAGATTACGCATTTTAGGCGTGATATAGAATATACAGATCACAGGCACCCTAAGGTAGAATTAGTAGATAATTTTTTCATAGATTCTACAAGAAGAGATTTTACAATAAATGCTTTAGCGATGGATTCGACTGGCGAAATTTTAGATTTTCATGATGGACTAAAGGATTTACAGGATAAGGTTATAAAAACGATTGGAGACCCATTTTTACGATTTACTGAGGATGCCTTAAGAATCCTAAGAGGATTATATTTTGCATCGAAGCTTGATTTTGAAATAGAATCCAATACCTTATTTGCGATGGTGGATAAAAAGGAGCTATTAGCCACACTATCCAAAGAAAGATTATATCAATATTTCATTAAAATCCTATATGCAGATACAGATAGAGGAATAAGATATATTAATGAATTAAATTTATTTCAATATATCCCAAAATTTAAAAGATGGTTAAATCTTGTAGATAAGAATATGAAGCAAGAGGATTTAATATATTACTATTATTTGCATAAGCATGATTATCCTATGTCACCTACAAAGGAGCAGGTTAAAATTTCAAATATATTAGATACTCTTTTAAAAACAGACGATTCTTATACTTTGTATAAAAATAAAGACTACTATTTTAAATTTAAGGATATACTTAGGCATTTTGGCTGTGATATAATAGGGCGGGATAAAAAGATAGAGGCATTTCCTATACTATCCGATAAGGACTTAAGCTTAAGTAAGGAAGAAATTGCATCATATTTTGATGGAAAGGATAAGGCTTTAGCTATAGAAAATGTTCTTCGTGCTATCTTAAATAACGAACTTGAAAATGATAAAGAAGCTATAAAAAAATTTATTTTGAAGTAAGGATGTGTAATTATGATAAAAGGAATGAAGGCATATATTGATTCATTTGAATTAATTACTATATTAGTTGAAAAAAGCCTATGTTATCCAATTAAGGTATTTTATTTCATTGATGGAGATATCAAAAGAAAGCTTGAATTTTTAGATTTAGCTGAGGATTGTGGGGAATTCTATAAATTCCGTATGAAATTTGACCCAAGCATTGAGTTACATAAGGAATATATTATTGAAGATGAAAGTGGTAATCGTTGCTTCTTAAGAAGTGGTTCTATTATAAGAAGCTATGAATTTGAAAGAAGATTTGCTTATGAGGGACCTTTGGGATTTGAATACCACAAGGAATATACAATATTTAGAGTATGGAGCCCTGTTGCTAAAAAATTAATCGTAGAATTATATAAGGATACCGGTAAGGAAAGACATAATTTCACTTATGTTCATCAGGGATTATGGGAATGTGTAGTGGATGGAGATTTAGATGGTGTTGGCTATCTTTTATTCGTTAAGGTTAACGAAAGATTACAAGCATTACTTGATCCATATGCAATAGCTTCAGCTGAAAATGAGAAATTTAATTTCGTAATTAATACAGATAAGCTATATAAGATGAAATACCCTAAGCCTGAATTTAGTGGAAGATATACGGATGCGATTATTTATGAAGCATCTATAAGAGATTTTACAAATCAATTAAAGGGTGAAAATTCAGGTACCTTCTTAGGTATGGTGGAAAACCATCCAACAGAGGGCGGTCCTACTGGACTAGATTATATTCAATCCTTAGGTATTACACATCTACAATTACTTCCTACTTATGATTTTGGTGGTGTAGATGATGTTGAGAAGGATTCAAGATATAACTGGGGCTATAATCCAGATCAATATATGGTACCTTGTGGATGGTATTCTAAGCATCCTGAGGATCCATATTCAAGAATTAATGAGCTACTTGAATTCATTGATGAATGCCATAAAAGAGGTATTCGTGTCGTAATGGATGTTGTATTTAACCATGTATATCATTGGAAAAGCTATGGCTTTGAAAAGCTTGTTCCAGGATATCCATATAGAGTAAATTATGATGCGACTGTAAATAATGCAACTGGCTGTGGAAACACCATCGCAACGGAAAGATTTATGAATACAAGATTCATTACAGATACCTTGAGTTTTTATACAAAAACCTATAATGTATCTGGCTTTAGATTTGATTTAATGGGCCTATTAGATATCAATTCCTTAAATAGAGCCTATAAGGCATTAAAGAAAATTGATCCAAAGATTATGGTATATGGTGAGGGATGGAATATGGATAATCCACTTCCTGATGAATATAGACCTCATATGTATAATCATAAGAAAACTCCAGGCTATGCCTTCTTTAATGATAGATATAGAGATTATGTAAGAGGATCTCAATGGGATAGATCCTTTGGTTATGCCTTTGGTGGTGGTAAATCCTTATATGATTTAAATAAATTAGTTTTAGGATCTTGCCTAGATTATTATAAATTTGAAGAGCCAACACAAACGATAAATTATGTGGAATGTCATGATAATTACACCTTCTATGATTTTGGATTCTATGCACTTAAGGAATCCGATAGTAAGGTTAAGGATGCTGCAAGACTTGCATTAAGCCTAATTTTATTATCTATAGGTGTACCATTCATTCATGCAGGACAGGAGTTCTTTAGAACTAAGCGTGGTGTTGAAAATGCATATAATGCATCCGATTATATCAACGCCATTGATTATAAAAGAAGAGATGAAAATATTGATACGGTCAACATGGTGCGCGATTTAATTAAAATCCGTAAGGAATATGATTGCTTTAGAATCTCAAAGAAGAGCGAGGTACTTGAGCGTGTTCATACCCTTGAGGGTGTAACCACATTACACACTGCAGGTATTATGTACGAAAATAAGGATTGTAAATTATATGTTTTTGCTAAGAATGATAAGAGTGAATACAAGGTTGATGTAGTATCAAGTGAGATGATATTTGATGGCTTTAGAAAGTGTAGCATCAAAGGGGATTCCTACACTCTAAAGGAACCAGGCATTTATGTCATCAGAAAGGATTCTAATGTTATTTGTAGGTAAGGTAGCTGGGATTAATTCCTCAGATGGAAGAATTAATCTATTAGTTACAGATAAAAATAAGGTTCAAATGAACCTAAAGATTAATGATGAAAACGGAATAGTACTTGGTAAGGTTTATGCCTTTGAATATGATGCTATAGATAAAAAGGAACGCACTTCCTATATTGTAAAAAGCTTTAAGGAGGTAACGGAATTACCGCTTACCTTAATGGATGAAACTCTAAGAGATTTCTATAAATCCTCACCAATTTCGCTTGAGGCTTCTGAAAAGGAAATCAATCGCTATATCCAGTTAATCTCTAATGAAAAGATAAGAAAGATTACAGAATTCTTAATCTTTCATTATCATGATAAATTCTATACATATCCAGCTGCATCAAAGATGCATCATGCCTATGTTGGTGGCCTTGCATATCATTCCATTGGAATGCTACATTTAGCTGATGGCTTTATTGAAAATTATCCATATTTAGATAAGGATTATATCTATGCAGGTATAATGCTACATGATATTGGTAAGGCCATTGAATTGACTGGCTGCGTCGATACAGCATATTCCCTAGAGGGGCAATTGCTTGGACATTTAGTTATTGGCGCAATGGAAATTGAAAAGGCAGCAGAAAAGCTAGGCTATAGTGGCACAAAGGAAGTATTGTACCTAGAGCATATGTTAGTAAGCCACCACGGCTTACCTCAGTTTGGGGCAGCAAAAAAGCCAATGACGGCAGAAGCGTTATGCTTATGGCATATTGATACGATTGATTCTAAATTTAGAACCTTAGGTGAGGTATTAGAGGGAACAGAAAGTGAAACCTTTACCGATGCTATCGGCGTATTCGATAGATCTAAGGTTTGGAAAATCTAAATATTCTTTTGAAGCATTTTCTATATTTTTGGCTATAAAGACTTTAGAATTATTTGATGACTTTACTATGGATCAGGCCCTCTTGGATTCTTTATAGGGCTTTTCGTAGTTTTCCTTGATGAACATATAAGATGAGCTTTATAACACTTTTGTTTGGAAAGAATGAGAATAAGAAATTAGGAATATAGGTGGATTTATGGATGTTATTCAAATTGCTAAAGTAAATATATTGGTGGAATTTACGCATAGATCTAGCTTTAAATCCCTAGATAAATATATTGTAGATGAGACAGCTGAATATAGTATTCTTACTAAGAAGGATTATGCTATAGAATTACCTGATGTAGAACCTATTAAAACAGAATATTATGATTTATATAAGACTAAGGATATATCCATTCAAATACAAAAGGAGGGAAATACCTTACTTGGCTATATTATCTATTTGGGTAAAACAATTCTATTAAAGCCTGTGGTGGATACCTTTACTACAGAATATTTATTGAGTCAATATGCTATAAGCTATATTATGGCATTCAATCAAGCTTTAATCTTTCATGGCTCAAGTTTTATCTATAAGGATATGGGGATTATCTTATCAGCAAAAAGTGGAACAGGGAAATCGACGCATTCTAGATTATGGCAAAAATATGAAAATGTAGTTGTCATTAATGATGATAAAAATATTTTAAAAATAGAAGGTAATGATTTAATTTGCTATTCCTCCTTATGGAGCGGTAAGCATCAATTAGATAATAATGTAGCTAAAAAGCTATCCTGTATTGTATTTTTATATCAAAACAAGGATAATGTTTTAACAAAATTAACGAAAATTGAAGCCTTTAAAAGGCTCATTACACAGCTTGTATTACCAACTATGGAAAATAAAGAATTATGGGATAAAATTATGGATAAGCTACTAGAATTACCTATATTCTTACTCGGATGTAATATGGAAAAGGATGCTTATTTAACATTAAAGAATGGAATGAATGAAGTATGCTATTAAAGAATACCTTTTTATTTAAAGAAATTGGAGAAGAAGGAATGCTAATTCCTATTGTTGGTGGGAATGTAGATGCATCAAAAATCTTTAATTTAAATGAAACTGGCACATATATTATGAAAAAGCTTTTAGATGACTATGAGATAGATGAAATAATAGACTCTATGATAGATGAATATCAAATAGATAGAAAAACATTAGAAGAAGATTTGAATGCATTTATTGAAGAGCTTAAGAAAAGAGGCCTCTATGAATAAAATGGAGGATTTATATCCTCTAATTTTAGATGCATTTTCTAAGGATTTAGTTTTTACATTTCCTATTCATGGTACATCGATGCTGCCACTTCTTAGAACGAATGATTTGGTGACATTAAAAAAAATCGATAGACCACTTTCTATTGGAGATATTGTATTATTTAGAAGATTTGATGGTTCCTTTGTGTTACATAGAATAAGGTATATAAAAGAGGATCAATATACCATTGTTGGGGACCATCAAAGACCTTTAGAGAAAAATGTATCCAAAAATCAAATCATTGGATATGTTATTTCCTATACAAAGAAGGATAAGGTCCATAATATGAAGGGGCTAAGGTATAGGATATATAAATGCTTAGTTAAATCCTCTTTTATTAGAGGTGTTTTTGGAAGGTTATATAAATGAGGAATAAAAAATATACGATTATTCTTTCTATACTTACCGTATTAGAAAGTATATTTGTTCTATTAATTCCATATTTTACGAATCATTTGGTGGATAATAGCTTAGAAGGTAGTAAAGATAATTTCATTCTTTATTCTATATTGCTTACAGCAACAGCTATAATATCTATTTTTTTTCATACGCTTAATAATTTCTTATATTCCAAATTTTCCCTAGATTTAGAGGAAAATATAAAAAAGGAATTATATGATTCTATGTCAAAGAAGAAATATAGTGAATTAAGTAAATATCATTCTGCAGAAATAGAATTATTATTTACTAAGGATACCGATAATATCATTCATAAGAAATTAGTCATTATTCCTTCATTCATAAGAACTATAGTGAGAGTGCTTCTTGCATCGATCCTACTCGTGTATATCGTTAAATTTGATTATAAGCTCTTATTGATTCTAATTGCATCTGGTATCGTTGGCATTTTATTTGCTAAAATATATTCTCATTATATGAAGCCAAGACATAAAAATGTTTTGGAAAGCGAAGGTAAATCGAATGCCTTTATTGTGGAATCCAATGAGAATTTAAAGATTATTGAGGCTTATCAAGCCAATAGCTTTGCATCGGATTACTATGATTCTTTATTAAATAAAGAAATAAAGGATAAAAGAAGAAGAAATCATTTATTATATGGTGCGAATTCTTTATTATATGCATTTTCTTCCATTATTTATGTAGGACCAATCCTTTATGGAGCTATAGGAATATATCATAATTGGTTTACCTATGGTGCATTAATCGCACTCGTGATGCTTGTGCGTCAAATTGAGTCTCCACTAATTTCCTTATCCCCACTTATGAATCAATATGCATTAGCTAATACAAGTATAGATCGAGTAAATAAGATGCTAAATATAGAGGAAATGGAAAATATAGAGAGTATCGATTTTGATTCCATTGTCTTTGAGCATGTATCCTTTTCTTATGATATAGAACACCCTGTATTAAAGGATGTATCCTTTGAGATAAAAAGAGGGGAAACTATATTATTATCAGGTCCATCAGGTATTGGTAAATCTACCTTATTCATGCTTATGATGGGATTTATTCGTCCTAATTCTGGAAATATTTATTACATTAAGGATAACAAAAAGGAAGAATTATCCTTTAAGCATATTTCTTTATTTAGTTATGTACCACAGGAAAATATTTTATTTAGTGGTACACTAAGAGATAATTTTAAAATATTAACGAATAAGAGCGATGATGAAATTATAAATGCATTAAAGCTATCGAATGTATATGATGAAATCATTGCCCAAGGTGGGCTTGATTTAAAGCTTAAGGATAGAGGTGAAGGATTATCCTTAGGTCAAATCCAGCGTATCTTAATTGCATGTAGTATATTGCATGATTCACCTATATTATTATTAGATGAATTTTCTAGTGCCTTAGATATAGAAAATGAAAAGAGAATCATTTCGAATTTAAAGAGTATGAATAAAACAATTATTTATATTACCCATAGAGTAGTCCATATGGAAAATGATAAAGAGATTTGTTTAAAAGAAGTAGATTAAGCTTCTTGAAAAGAGAAATTAGATTTAGTATAATATTTATGTTTACAAAATGATGATGAAGGACATGGTAGCTAAAAGGCTTCAAGAGAGGATTACATTTGGTGAAAGTAATCTAAGAGAATAGGCTATGAGTTCACCTTCGGAATGGTGCTAATCCCACCCGCTAAGCCGCGTTATGGCAGTTGAGTGCAAAGTTTTTTCTTTGAACTAAGGTGGTACCACGGTAATTCGTCCTTAGAGCGTTATGCTTTAAGGACTTTTTTTATTTTTGAAAGGAGAAAAAATATGAGTCAATTAGAAGAATTAGACAAGGTGTTAGAGGATGCAGAAAATGAATTAAATACTGTATCTGATTTACAAACATTACAGCAAAAAAAGGCGAATTATTTAGGAAAAAAAGGGCCTATTGCCTTAATTATGGCTACAATGAAGGATTTATCCGTTGAAGCTAAAAAGCAAATGGGTATGAAATCGAATAAGATTAAGAGTGCTCTTGAGGCAAAATTCGAAGAAAAGAGAAAGGCTATAGAAGAGGCTATTATTGAAAAGAAGCTTCAAAGTGAAACGATTGATGTTACACTTCCTGGTGTAGCTATTCCTACGGGTGGAATTCATCCTTTAATGCAAACGGTTATGGATTTAGAGGATTTATTCATTGGTATGGGATATACGGTTGCAGAGGGTCCTGAAATTGAAACGGATGAATACTGCTTCGAAAAATTAAATTTACCTAAGGGACATCCTGCAAGAGATATGCAGGATACCTTCTATATTAATCCAGAATTATTATTAAGAAGCCAAACCTCTCCTGTTCAGGTAAGAACAATGCTTGAAAAGAAGGGTGAGCCTATTAAGATCATTTGTCCTGGTAAGGTTTATAGAAGAGATGCAGATGATGCGACACACTCTCATCAGTTTATGCAGTGTGAGGGCCTAGTTTTAGGTAAAAATATTACTCTAGGTGATTTAAAGGGTGCTTTACTCGAAATGTTTAGAAAGATGCTTGGTGCAGATAGAAACATACGTCTTCGCCCATCCTTCTTCCCATTTACTGAGCCTTCTGTTGAGGTTGATGTTTCCTGTGGGCTTTGTGGTGGTAAGGGATGTCCAACCTGCAAGGGTACTGGCTGGATTGAGGTTTTAGGTGCAGGTATGGTGAATGATAATGTACTTAGAATGTCAGGCTATGATCCTAAGGAAATCCAAGGATTCGCCTTTGGCATTGGCGTTGAGCGTATTACAATGATGAAATATAAGATTGATGACATTCGTAATTTCTATTTAAACGATGTCAGATTCTTACATCAGTTCAAGGAGGTAAAGTAAGATGAAGGTTTCTAAGAACTGGTTAAGCGAATATTTAGATTTATCTAAGTATACGGATGAGGAATTATATAAGATTATCAATTTCAAGGTATGTGAAATTGAAACCTATAAGAAAATGGTTGAGGCAACGAATTTAACTGTAGGTTTAGTTAAGGAATGCGTTATGCATCCAAATAGCGACCACCTACATGTTTGTCAGGTTGAAATAAGACCAGGCGAGGTATCTCAAATTGTTTGTGGTGCACCTAATGTTGAGGCAGGCAAGAAGGTAATTGTTGCACTTCCTGGTGCAGTTTTACCTGGAGATTTCAAGATTAAGCCATCGAAAATTCGAGGCGTTGAATCTAATGGTATGCTATGTAGCCTTCAGGAATTAGGTATTGAAGAAAAATATGTAGATGAGGAATTCAAAAACGGAATCTATCTATTTCATGATGATGTAGAGGTTGGTGCAGATCCTTTAAAGGTATTAGGCTTTGATGATACGATTATCGATTTAGAATTAACCTCAAACAGAAGTGATTTATTATCTATTGAGGGGGTCGCCTTCGATGTAGCTGCAGCAACAAATCAGAAGGTTTACCCTGTTTGTGCGGATTTTGAGGTATCAAAGGAGAAGAATCCTATTACGGTTAAGGTTCTAACAGATAAATGCTATAAATACAATGCTAGATATTTAGCTAATGTTAAGATTATGCCATCTCCACAGTGGATGAAGGCAAGATTAATTGCCTCTGGTATTCGTCCTATTAATAATGTTGTAGATATTACGAATTTCGTACTTATGGAAATGGGTCAGCCACTTCATGCCTTTGATGCAGATAAGCTTGGTAATACAATTGTTGTAAGGCAGGCTTATGAAAATGAAAAATTAAAGACATTAGATGATATTGAAAGAACATTATCTCCTGAGGATATTGTAATTACGGATGGCAAGAATGCTGTATGTGTTGCAGGTGTTATGGGTGGATTATCTACAGAAGTAGAAAATGACACAAAGAATATCGTACTTGAGGCAGCATATTTTGATCCACTATCCATTAGAAAAACATCTACAAAGATTGGTCTTAAGAGTGAATCCTCTACAAGATTTGAGCGTAAGATTGATTACGATAGAGTAGAGCGTGCTTTGGATTATGCATGTCAACTAATGGTTGAGTTAGCTGGTGCTACGGTTTATGATGGTGTTGCAAGAGATGTTAAGGTTACCCAAGAGCCAAAATATGTAACAATTACAACAGAAAAGATCAACCGTGTTCTCGGCACAGAATTAACGGATGAATTTGTTTTAGATATCTTTAATCGATTAGCTTATGAATATACAAAGAATGGATTAGAATATACAATTAAATTACCATCCAGAAGAATGGATTTAGAACCATCTGCCCAAGACATTATCGAAGATGTTGCAAGAATGTATGGATATGATAATATTCCAACAACGATTGCTGCAACAAGAGATAAGGGCTATTTAACCTATTCTCAAAAGAGAACAAGATTAATTCGACAAATTTTAGCAAATCTTGGATTAAATGAGGCGGTTTCCTATTCCTTAATTAGTGAGGATGAATTAGGCTATTATGTAGAAGAGGTAGAGGAACCAATTAAGGTTTTAATGCCACTTACAGAAGAAAGAGCCTACATGAGAGAATCCGTATTAAATGGATTAGTAGATGCCATTCAATATAATAAGGCAAGAAAGAATGAAAATTTAGCGTTTTTTGAAATTTCTAATGTTCATACGAAGGATAGAGAAGACTTACATTTAGGTATTGTATTAAATGGTTTATTCGAATCTCATTTATGGAAGGGTGTTAAGCAGGTTTCAGAATTCTATTTATTAAAGGGTATCGTCGATGATTTATTTAATAAATTAAATTTCAAGGTTACTTATCAAGCTTATAATAAGATTTCATCCTTCCACCCAGGCAGATGTGCGGCTATTATGCATAATGGTAAGCAAATCGGTGTACTTGGTGAGCTTCACCCTAAGTTTGCGAAGGCACATGATGTTTTAGGTACTGTAGCATTTGAAATGGATTTACAGGATATTATAAATGAGGATAATGGCTTAAAATATCATCCAATTAATAAATTCCCATCCATCACAAGAGATTTAGCTATCGTAGTTAAAAGGGAAGTATCTGCAGAGGAAATTGTAACCTTAGTTAAGCAAACGGCAAGAAAGTATTTAACTAAGATAGATATCTTCGATGTATATACAGGTGAAAATGTTTTAAATGATGAAAAATCCATTGCGTTTTCAATGACATTTGAAGATCCTACAAAGACTTTAGAGGCTCAAGAGGTGGATAAGGTTATTCAACAGGTATTAAACCGTTTAGAAAGAGAAATTGGTGCTAAGCTTCGTTAATGGGCTATAGACTGTAAGGCGTTTAGTTTTACAGTCTTTTTTAATGCCTGTTTTCGAATTACACGCTTACACGTACATCGGTGTTTCTTTTTAAAAATAATTGTTCATTATTTGAAAGCATATTTTCCTCGTAAATCCCTTAGGTAAGCCATTTTTGTCTTTACACACATATCGGTGTTTCAAAATGTACAAAAAATAATCAAAAAAAATTGCATTTTCATGTTGACATTAACTTATAATTTGTTATAATTGAAACGCTGTCGTAAATTTGCCGTTTGAAACGGATTTATATATCACAGTATGTCATATTTGAAAGGAGAAAATCAATTTATGCCAACTATTGAACAGTTAGTACGTAATGGAAGAAATGACAAGATCTCTAAGTCTAAGTCTCCAAGCTTAGGTATTGGATTCAATACATTAGAGAAGAAGTACACAAAGGTTCCTTCACCTCAGAAGCGTGGAGTTTGTACCCGTGTTACTACTATGACACCTAAGAAGCCAAACTCAGCTTTAAGAAAGTATGCCAGAGTTCGTCTATCGAATGGTATCGAAGTTACAGCTTACATCCCAGGTGTAGGCCACAGCTTACAGGAGCACAGTACAGTACTTATCCGTGGTGGACGTGTTAAGGATTTACCAGGTGTACGTTACCATATCATCCGTGGTACTTTAGATACTACAGGTGTTGCTAACAGAATGCAGGCTCGTTCTAAATATGGTGCTAAGAGACCTAAAGCAACTAAGAAGTAAAAATTATTTAAACTAAAAATATTGAAAGATCAAATCAAAGGAGGAAACGATCATGCCTCGTAAGGGACACATTGCAAAAAGAGACGTGCTTCCAGATCCAATTTACAATTCTAAGGTAGTTACAAGAACAATCAATGCAATTATGTTAGATGGTAAGAAGGGTACAGCACAGACAATTTTATATAGTGCATTCGACATTGTTAAAGAACAAACAGGTCAGGATCCACTAGAAGTATTTACAAAAGCATTAGAAAACATCAGCCCAGTTCTTGAAGTTAAGAGCCGTCGTATTGGTGGTCAGAACTATCAGGTACCTATCGAAGTTAGACCAGAAAGAAAGCAGACTTTAGCTTTAAGATGGTTAGTTAAATATTCTCGTTTAAGAAGCGACAAGACTATGGACGTTAAGCTAGCAAAGGAAATTATGGATGCTGCAAACGGCGTTGGTGGTGCTTGCAAGAAGAGAGAAGAAATGCATAAGATGGCTGAAGCTAATAAGGCTTTCGCTCATTACCGTTGGTAATTTTATTTTAGGAGAAAACTACAATGGCAAGAGAATATACATTAGAAAATACTCGTAATATCGGTATCATGGCACACATCGATGCTGGTAAGACCACAACTACAGAGCGTATTCTATACCATACTAAGAAGATTCATAAGATCGGTGAAACACACGATGGAGCTTCTCAGATGGACTGGATGGAGCAGGAAAAGGAAAGAGGTATCACAATCACTTCCGCTGCTACCACTGCTGTATGGAAGGGCTATAGAGTTAATATTATCGATACTCCAGGTCACGTAGACTTCACAGTTGAAGTTTCTCGTTCCCTAAGAGTATTAGATGGTGCCGTTACAGTTCTTGATGGTCAGGCTGGTGTTGAGCCACAGACAGAAACTGTATGGCGTCAGGCTACAGATTATAATGTACCAAGAATCGTATTCGTTAATAAGATGGATAAGATTGGTGCAGATTTCGCATATTCTGTAGGTACAATTCATGACCGTTTAGGTGCATGTGCAGCTGCTATTCAGTGGCCAATTGGCGCTGAGGATCAGTTCAAGGGTGCTGTTGACCTACTTGAAATGAAGGCATATGTTTATGATGGCGGTCCAGATGAAAATTATACAGTAACAGATATTCCAGCGGATTTAGTTGATATTTGTGAAGAAAAGAGAGAAGAATTAATCGACACATTATCTCAGTTCGATGATGATTTAGCTATGGCTTATCTTGAGGGCGAAGAGATTTCTGTTGAGGAACTAAAGAGAGTAATCCGTAAGGCTACTCTTTCTGTAGAATTCTTCCCAGTTCTATGCGGTAGTGCATTCAAGAACATGGGTGTAAAGAGAGTTCTAGACTATGTTATTGATTTCTTACCTTCTCCAGTTGATGTTGGAGCAATTAAGGGTGAGAATGCTGATGGTGTTGAAGAAGAAATTAGACCTACAGATGATGCTCCATTTGCAGCATTAGCTTTTAAGGTTATGACTGACCCATTCGTTGGTAAGTTAACATTCTTCCGTGTTTACCAGGGTACAACATCTTCTGGTTCATACGTTATGAACACTACAAAGGGTGTAAAGGAAAGATTAGGTCGTATCATGCAGATGCATGCAAATCACCGTGAGGAGATTAAGGATGTTTATGCTGGTGATATCGCAGCTGCTATCGGTTTCAAGAACACTACTACAGGTGATACTATCACTGCTGAAAACTCTGATATTATCCTTGAAAAGATGGTATTCCCAGAACCAGTTATCTCTGTTGCAGTTGAGCCAAAGACTAAGGCTGACCAGGAGAAGATGGCTAATGCTTTAACAAAGCTTGCTGAAGAAGACCCAACATTCCGTAGATATACAGATCAGGAAACTGGTGAGACGATTATCTCCGGTATGGGTGAGCTACACCTAGATATTATCGTTGACCGTATGAGAAGAGAATTCCACGTTGAATGTAACGTAGGTGCTCCTCAAGTATCCTACCGTGAAACAATCACTAAGATTGGTGAGTGTGAAGGTAGACACATTAAGCAGTCTGGTGGACATGGTCAATATGGTCATGTTTGGATTCGTTTCCAACCTAACCCAGGCAAGGGCTATGAATTCGTAGACTCTGTTGTTGGTGGTACAGTACCAAAGGAATTCATTCCATCTGTTGATAAGGGCTTACAAGCAGCATTACCTAATGGTGTACTTGCTGGTTACCCATTAATTGATATTAAGGCTGAGCTATATGATGGTTCTTACCATGATGTAGACTCATCTGATGCAGCATTCCAGGTTGCAGCTTCCTTAGCAGTTAAGGCTATTAAGGACAAGTGTGCTCCAGTTATTCTAGAGCCAATCATGGAAGTAGACGTTACAATTCCAGAGGAATATGTAGGTAACGTTATTGGTGATTTAACTTCAAGAAGAGGTCGTCTTGATTCTCAGGAGAAGCGTGGAAATGGTATGAAGATCCGCGCTTATGTACCTCTTGCAGAAATGTTTGGATATGCAACAGCTCTTCGTTCGAATACTCAGGGCCGTGGTAACTTCGTAATGCAGATGCATAATTATGAAGCTTGTCCAAGAAACATTATGGAAGATATCATCAAGAAGAGAGCTTAATTATTATCTTTTAGATAATTTAAGACATAATAAGTATTTAATATACTTGAAAACCCTAACCGATTAGGGTAAAATATAAATCGGTAAATTTTGAAAATAAAAACATACATTAAAGGAGAAAATTTAAAATGGCAAAGGAAAAATTTAACCGTACTAAACCACATGTAAATATTGGTACAATCGGACACGTTGACCATGGTAAGACTACTTTAACTGCTGCTATTACTACAGTTCTTTCTAAGAAGGGCTTAGCACAGGCTAAGGACTATGGTTCTATCGACGCTGCTCCAGAAGAAAGAGAAAGAGGTATTACTATCAATACTGCTCACGTTGAGTATGAGACTGAAAAGAGACACTATGCTCACGTTGACTGCCCAGGTCATGCCGACTACGTTAAGAACATGATCACTGGTGCTGCTCAGATGGATGGTTCTATCTTAGTTATCGCTGCAACAGATGGTCCTATGGCTCAGACTCGTGAGCACATCTTACTTGCTCGTAAGGTAGGTGTACCTTACATTGTAGTATTCTTAAATAAGTGTGATATGGTTGATGACGAAGAGTTAATCGACTTAGTTGAAATGGAAACTCGTGAATTATTAAACGAGTATGGCTTCCCAGGAGATGACATTCCAGTTATCCGTGGTTCTGCATTAGGTGCATTAAATGGAGATCCAAAGTGGGTTGCTAAGGTTGAAGAGTTAATGGACACTGTTGACTCATACATTCCTACTCCTGAACGTGACAACGCTAAGCCTTTCTTAATGCCTATTGAAGACGTATTCACAATCACAGGTCGTGGTACAGTTGTTACTGGACGTGTTGAGCGTGGTTCTGTTAAGGTTGGTGATACTGTTGAAATCATCGGTATCAAGGAAACTCAGTCTTCTGTAGTTACAGGTGTTGAAATGTTCCGTAAGCTTCTTGACTATGCTGAAGCTGGTGACAACATAGGTGTATTATTAAGAGGTATCAACCGTGATCAGGTACAACGTGGTCAGGTATTAGCTAAGCCAAAGAGCGTTACTCCACATTCTAAGTTCACTGCTCAGGTTTACGTATTAAGCAAGGAAGAAGGTGGACGTCATACTCCATTCTTCTCTAACTATCGTCCTCAGTTCTATTTCCGTACAACAGACGTTACAGGTGTAATTACTTTAGCTCCTGGTACTGAAATGGTAATGCCTGGTGACAATACAGTTATGACTGTTGAATTAATTCACCACATTGCTATGGAGCAGGGTACTAAGTTCTCTATCCGTGAGGGTGGTAGAACAGTTGGTGCTGGTTCTGTAGTTGAAATTCTTGAATAATTCTATTTAAAGAAGAAAATTAAAATTAGGAATCCAAGGGTTTGGATTCCTTTTTTTTCATCTTGTTTCACTTGTTAAATTTGCGTATATGTTGTAAAATAAACTAAAGCAGGAGAGGATAGGGATGAATCCAAGATATTATACAGAGCATATTTTATTTCCAAAGGTTTATTATAAGGATCCAATTAAGATAATTACAAAGCTTGTTACAGAAAAAGAAGAATACCTATACGATTTTTATTTGGCAAGCTACGAAGGACAAAAGGAAGCTTGTCCATTTCGATTAGAGGATTTTAAGGTAAATACCTATCAAATTGAACAAATTGAATTCATTGTAATGACATTACCTGATTATTTTATGGAGCCAACCCTATGTCATAAAATTATATTAGCTTATTCCTTTAATATGGATTTATATCAATACTATACCTTAGAGGATGGCAATGATCCATTATTTGGAAACTATATGCAGCTTTGCGCATGGATGGAGGGTGTTCATGCAAATTTCGGTGATTTTAAAGGCACAGAAGAAGAATTGATACAAAAAATCTATCAAACAGTAATGATGTAAAGAAAAGAAAAAAGTCGTGTTCTGATTCACGACTTTTCTTATGCTAAAAATTATTCAGCAACTTCAGTTTCAACTTGATTATCAGATGCAGCTTCAGCACCCTTAGATTGTATCTTTTCATCAATCGTTGACTTTAACTTAGCCTTAGCCTTTTCCTGAGCCTCTCTCATCTTATTGAATGTCTTTACGATTAAGAATAATACGAATGCAACAATTAAGAATGAAATGATTGCGTTGATGAATGTACCCCAGTCAATCACAGCAGATAGGTTGTAAGTGTAAGTTGTACCATGTAAAGTATACTTAGATAAGATAGTAGACTTTGCAGATTCAATTAGGTTTGAGTTTTCCTTTAGATAATTCTGATTTTCTGCAATTTGTGCAGCATAATTTGTCTCTGCTAATTTATAACCTAAATTCTGTAATTCAGAAGCTTGGAAGCTCTGACCTAAGCCGATAGCCTCATTCATACCTCTTTGCATATCATTTGCTGCAGGTAATACAGTAACTAAGCCCTTTAAGCCCCCTGGAACAGCCCAAGTACAAACACTTAGTAAAATGTTTACTAATGCATTAACGATTGCACTGAATGCACCACCGATTACAACACCGACAGCCATATCAAGAACATTACCACGAGCGATAAATGTCTTAAATTCGGCAAAAAATTTTTTCATTGTCTTTTTATCTCCTTTTCAAATTTGCAATATTATTATACCATTGCTTTCATTATATTTTCAATAATTCGTGCATTACAATTTTATTAGAATTGTATTTTTTTTATTCGTAATGTATTCTTTTGCTATTATTGGAGATTGACCATATATATTATTCTTTGTCCCTACAATCGAATCAGCATTTGCGGTAGCTTAAATGTGTAAAATATTGGATGGCGCGATTATTGGCTATGCCATAGTGAACATTATAGAAAAATATCAGGATAAGGAAGATGAATATGTTTATAATTTCTATAAAGAAATGGTAAGGCTACAAAATAGCTTTTTGCTATAACAATCATAGTGTGATATAATCCAAAGGGGGGATTTTTCTATGATTGATACACATTGTCATTTATTTGATGAAGAATTTGATATAGATAGAGAAGATGCTATTAAACGAGCTATAGATAGCGGCGTTGAAAAAATGATTTTAGTTGGATTCTCTCATAAAACAAACCAACTTGCACAGGAAATGGCAAAGAAATGGAATGTTTTTTATCCTACTGCAGGATTACATCCTAGTGAGGCTTCCCTAAATTATTTAAATGATTTTTTAGAATTTAAAAGCTTTGTAGAAAAGAATATGGTTTATGCAGTAGGCGAATGCGGTCTTGATTACCATTGGGATATTACCTATAAGGAAGAACAAAAGAAATTGTTCCGACTTCAATGCGAATATGCAATCAAGAAGGATTTACCAATCATTGTTCATTCTAGAGATGCAGCACAGGATACCTATGAT
The DNA here is from genome assembly GCF_034179385.1 of Anaeroplasma sp. NCBI lineage: Bacteria > Bacillati > Mycoplasmatota > Mollicutes > Anaeroplasmatales > Anaeroplasmataceae > Anaeroplasma > Anaeroplasma sp. Next base: position 3,634 of record NZ_JAXFPY010000088.1, on the reverse strand, counting down.
ATTATTGCCTCCTATAAAGGAAAATTAAAGGGTGTTATGCACTGCTATAGCGGTTCTAAGGAATTAGCATTAGAATATGTAAAGCTTGGCTTTTACATATCCTTAGGTGGACCTGTAACATTTAAAAATGCAAAGGAGCCTAAGGAGGTTGCAAAGGCAGTTCCTTTAGATTTGTTATTAATTGAGACAGATTGTCCGTATTTAGCTCCTACTCCAATGAGAGGTAAAAGAAATGAATCGAGCTATGTAAAATATGTAAGAGATGAGATTGCATCCTTAAGAGGAATAACGCCTAAAGAGGTAGAAGAGGCCACGACAAAGAATGCTATAAGATTATTCAAAATTTAGTGAAATTTGACATTTTTCAAAAAAAGTAATAGTATATTTCTAAAGGAGGAGTTCTATGAAGAAATTATTTTTAGGGATTACATATATTGTTTTAGTGGTTGTTTCATTTGTTTATTTATTAATCCCATGTGTAAAAGTGACAGTAGGTAATACACAAGAATATGTTGAACAAGCAATTATTACAAACTCAGTAGATACAGGTCTTCCTATTTTAGGATTAGTATTTATTTTCCCAACAGCAATATTCTCTATATTATCCTTAACTATGAATAAGGCTATTATTACATTCTTAAAGTATGTATTTGGTTTATTTATGGGATTATTCATTTTGGCTTCGAATATTGTTGTATTAACAAGAAACTTTAATGATATATACAGCTTATTTGTACCAATTATTTTAGTGGCTGCTTCAGTATGTGCATTAGGCATTGCTGCATACGGCATTAAAGAAGGAATTACATCAGAGAATCTAATTAAGAAAAATAACACTAACGAAGAGCAAAATGCTGAATAATAAATAATCCAACCTTATGTTAAGGTCATTGAAGACAGTCTTAGGGCTGTCTTTTCTTCTTTCCAAACTAAGGTAGTTTGACAGGCAACTACCATATAATTTAAAGAAACACAAAAAGATGTTATGCTGTATTTAGAAATCAATATTTTTCTTGAAAAAAATGTTGTTTTTTGCATGCTGTTGTGATACAATGGAAAAGCATTCGTATCGAATGCCCTTGCCCAGACTAACTATGCTGGGCCATTAAGTCCATAAGGAGGTTGACAAAAGATGACAAAGTATGAAGTTATGTACATTCTTCGCTCTAATTTAGATGCAGAGGCAATTAAGGCTGAGGTTGAATCAGCTAAGAACATTTTTACTAACAATGGTTCAAATGTTTTAGAGGTTAAGGAATGGGGCTTTAGAGAGTTAGCATACGAAATCGAGCATAATAAGAAGGGTTATTATGTTTGGATGTTAGTAGATGCTACTAAGGAAGCTGTTAATGAGTTTAATCGTCTTGCTGGATACAGCGAGCAGATCATTCGTCACATCGTTGTTGTAGATGGCGAATAATTTGAGGTAAAGCCTATGAATAAAGTTATTTTAACAGGAAGAATTACTAAAGATCCAGAATTGCGTTATACGCAAAATGGAATGGCTACTCTTACCTTTACTGTCGCAGTAGATAGACAGGTTCGTGCAAGCGATGGCACAAGACAAGCAGATTTTATTAACTGTGTTGCTTGGGGCCAGCAGGCAGATTTTATGAGTCGTTATGTTCATAAAGGAAATATGCTTGCAGTTGCAGGTAGAATTCAAACAAGAAACTACCAGGGTCAAGATGGTCAAACACGCTATGTAACTGAGGTCGTTGTTGAAAATGTTGAGAACATGACACCTAGGGATCCAAATACGGCTCCACAGCAGGGTTCATTCCAGCAGCCACAGCAAAATCAGTATCAGGGCTATAACAACCCAGGCTATGGTCAAAAGCCACAGCAGCCAGCACAAAATCAATCATCACATGAGGAAGCTCCAAACAGCTTTGGCTTAGATGATGATAATGATACATTGCCTTGGCTATAAAATTATGAAGGAGGAAATATTACATGCAGCAGAATCGTAGAAATGATCGTGACGGTCAGCGTCGTGGTCGTAAAAAGGAATGCTACTTTACAAAGAATAAGATCGAGCATATTGATTTTAAGGATGTTGAATTATTAAAGAAGTTCGTTACAGATAGAGGCAAAATTTTACCTCGTCGTGCAACTGGTACATCTGCAAAGTATCAAAGAAAGCTAGCTATCGCTATTAAGCGTGCTCGTCATATGGCTTTATTACCTTTCGTAAAGGAATAATTCCAGCTGTAATATTACAAGTCTAATTTGAACTTTTATAACAAAATAGATTTGGGAAAATTACAGATAGCATTCGCATAAAAGATTACATAAGATCGCTTAAAAGAGCGGTCTTTTTTCTATATAGAGATGTAAAAGAAATAAAAGTTATATTATATAATATAGAACAATCCTACGGCCTTTATATTCAGGCTATTTCACGCTTTCTAGCACAACTAATATAAATACTTAGTTCGTTCTTTTTGTGCGACTATTAGCTTTAAATGAGCTAAATAAATACAGATACTTTTTGTAAAATTAGTTCAGATTGGCTTTGTAAGGATACATATTGAGTTGATAAAAAGATAAGTTTTAATATGTTTTTAGATAGGAATAATATAATTTTAGCGTAGAAACTAACCTTAGTTAATTTTATATAGAAAGCGTAAGCTGAAATAATAATATTTAATATAATTTTTAGAGTAGAAAGAAACTATAGTTAGTTTTTATATCGTACTTATTATGGTACAATTTTAATATAAGCAAATAAATTGGAGTGATAAAAATGACGAAGCATTATGTGATCCAATATAAGCCTAACAATTTCAAAGATATATTTGCTCCGGAATTTACAGTTACTTTTACTATCGTTCAACTTGGTTCTATTATATTTACTTTAGTTAATAATATGTTTGTAGAAGACTTAATAGGAGCTTTAGCTTTTGTCTTGTTTCCAATAGTTATTTTTTCAATTGGCATATTAGTAATGTTTTTGTTATCAAGATATATTAACTTTTGATTATAAGACAATGAAATTTATTAAACAAACAGTATTCAAAAGAAAAACATACGATTTAAATCAGCTTAAAATAGAAAATAAATATATAAAATGTGCTGGAAACAACCCAGATTTATTAAAGATATATATATCAATTGAAGGAAAGACAATTTGTAAAATAGATGCGAATTCTTTTGAAAAGAAAACAGGATTTAATGTGGAATCAATTTTAGATCAGAACTGGGAATAAAAAAATTTAAAGATAAAAACTTAATAAGAAGAGTAGGTTCAAATAAAAATGGTTATTGGGAAATAATTAAATAAATTAGAATTTGTGGGGGATTGTATGACAATTGAAAAAGTAAGATGTAATGGCTTTTCGGAAGTTAATTTGGATGCTTTTAACCGTCAACAGGAGATTACAAGAATATATGTCAGAAAAGATGGGAAGTATGTGCTTAAAGAACAACCTGGTATGATGGACTGGAGTATAGATAAAAAAAGAGAAGCCGCTCTTGACCTTGTTGATAATAATTATATTTCCTATCTCGCAGTCGAGGAAGGAAAAATTATTGGCTTTATGAGTCTTGTGAAGAAATTGGTATCCGAGCGGATGATTCTTGATTTGATTCAAGTTGACAAGAATTTTCGTGGTCAGGGAATTGGCCGTAA
>NZ_JAXFPY010000075.1:0-47896 GCF_034179385.1 Anaeroplasma sp. | reverse complement strand
CCCCCACATTACACCAAACCAAATCCAAGCCCAAAGTGGCTGATTTTGGTTTTGTCCAAGCTCAACTAACTGTAGTGGTGCAAATGTACCACCAATCAGTAAATAGATGGAAGAATAATCAAATCTTCTCCAGATTCTTTTTACCCTAAGTCCATGCTTCCATGCATGATATAGGCAGCTCATAAGCATCATAATGATCATGGATGTACCATATACAATAGATCCAGTAATCTTCATGGGTGTATCACTTTTAAGAAGCATTAATACTAAGGCAACAATACCAAATATTGCACCTAAGCCATGGGAAATGGAATTACCGATTTCCTCTAGTACACTTCTTTTGGGAGCTTCATTTTTTCTTCTAATTTCAAGCTCTCTTTCCGTTAGTAGAGCGTTTCTTCTTTCTTCCTTTTCTTCTTCAATATAAACCTTTTCGTGAGCCTTATAGGTCTTTTTATCCTGCTTTTTTTGTAATTTTAAAGATTTTCTTTCTTCTTTAGCCTGTCTTTTTAGTTCTTTTTTCTTTTCCTTCTCTAAATTCAAGAAAATCACCTCCCAAAATTTAATGCATCAAAATCGATTGAGTTAAATAAAATATAATATTCCTTGTCCAAATGAAAAATCATTTTGATTTTATCTTCTCTTATAATTTCTTCTATATCCTCTTTACGAATAGAAATTATCTTCCATGTTTTTAAATATAGAATATCCTCATCTACCTTAGCCTGTATGCTAATTTCTTCATTATCCTCTAAATATATCTTAATGTTTTTCCATAAAGCATCATCTTTTTTACTTCTTATTAAATAGAAATAACATAAAAAATTTGGTATTACAAGAATCATGGATAAAAATGTCATAAGAACCAAAATTGGGGCTAAGCTAAATATTTCACTAAAGCTTTTCCCCTTAGCTAAGCTAAGGATAATACCTAAGAGTCCAAAGGCCAAGGTTAAAAGGAATACTATAGTAATAGCTAATACCAAAATTGGATTTGCATTTCTTATATTCTTATTTTCTTTATAACCTTTATAATAAGTAAAATAATTTTCCATAATAGCCCTCATTTTCTTACTATTATACTGAATTTACCACGAATCCACAAGAAAAAGGAGGATATAATCCTCCTCTTAAACGATTAGATATAAATTATCTACTCTTCTTTCTATTTTCTTATTGTGAATTAAGGATTCTAGTGCTTCGTCAAGTATTTTTCTTGTCGATGCCAAAACCTTATCAAAGCCTAAAATCTGAACTAAAGTTTTATAGCAGCCTTGGACCGTGATACCATTTTGTTTTGTTACAACACCAATAATACCATCCATATATTCATCTACATAAATCTGGTTTGCCTCACGATCGGAATTCAGTCTTAGCTTAATTTTACTCATTTGATCGTAATTCATAAAGAAATCGCCCATTCTTAAAACCTTCGTTGGGATATTATCATCCACCTGTGTTTTGATTTCCTTATTTGGCTTTTCCTTTTCCATAATATTTGCAACTCTCTTATATAGATATTCTCTATGAATTGGTCCTTCCGCACCAATTAATGCCTCAACTAAAGATCCTATACCCTTTTGAAGAGATTTTCTTGATGTAAATAAATCTAATCTTCTATAGCTTTCGAAGTTGAAATCATCTACATCTACTGTATTATCCTCTCTTAAATAGGTATCTACCTCTTCATCACGATCATGCATCTTAACAGAAATTGCGTCAGTCGCTTCATCCTCATCGTGCGTTAACGCATCGAATAATCTTTCCTTTTCTGCCTCTTGGTTTTCTACCCAAGTGGTTGCGAAAAGCTTAAAATATTTCCAACCCTGGCGCTCAAGCAAAAGCTTTTCAAGTCTATAGGTATCTGTAACATTTGAAGAATATTCACTCTTACCATCAATCATAATGGCCATAATGAAATCATCATCCTTTTTAACTGCAAGGTCAACCTTAAACGCACTAGATCCATACTGAGGTAGGACCGTATAGCCTAAGGATTCTAAGTATTCCTGAACGGATCTTATAATACCATTAGATTCTTCCGTGTAATTCTTAGCTGCAACAACATTTTCAGCAAATTCTAGATAATCTCTTAATAGTAGGGCACCCTTTGAACTTGTATTTGTTTTAATATCTGTATATCGAATAGAGGATACAATCGATACATTATACTTCGCTCTAGTTACCGCAACATTTAATCTTCTTTCTCCGCCCTTAACATTTAACGGGCCGAATCTTTGCATGAATTTACCATCCTCGTTATATGCATAGCAAATAGAGAAGATAATTCGATCTCTTTCATCACCCTGTACAGTTTCTAGATTCTTAATAAAGAATGGCTCATCAATATCCTCTTGGAAATACTTCTTTAAGGATGGATCCTCCTTAATTAGCTTATCAAGCTCACGCTGAATCTCATCTGCCTGGCTTGATGAGAAGGCTACAACGCCTAAGGATTTATCACTATTCTTATAATGGTCAATAACCATCTTTGCAACCTTTGAGGCCTCAAAGATATTCGTTCTAGTTTGCGTATTATACCTACCCGTAGGATCGTAGTAAAAATCAACACCAAAACCGGTAGAGTGAATTCTTGGGGTCGGAACAGTAATTAGCTTATCTGAATAGAATGCATTATTTGAGAAGGTAATTAATTCTTCGCTTCTACTTCTATAATGCCACTTTAGGGCAATGGTTTCAAAGGTTGCCATAGCCTTATCCAAAATGGATTCTAGGTCATATTCTAATTCCTCATCTGTACCAGAATTATCATCTAGCTGTGCCATAAAGAAATTCGATGGTGGCATTTGCTTATCATCCCCTATGATAATACATTGCTTACCTCTATAAATCGAGCCTAAGGCATCACAAGCAAAGATTTGAGATGCTTCATCAAAGATGACGCAATCAAACATATTTGGCATATTCGCTAAATAGGTAGATACAGAAAGTGGAGACATTAGGAATACGGGCTTAATTTCAAGGGCAAGCTCAAAAATTTGCTCAAGCAATTGTCGGATTGGTTTTTGCCTTGTCTTCTTTTCATGCTCTCGCTCCAAAACCTTAAACATAGAGCCTTCAACCGCCATACCATTTTGTCTTTTTTGACTATTTTTCGCTATGATGATATCTCTATTAATCGTCAATGTCTTTTCATCTAAATCTCTAAATCCATCGATGATATCATCAATCGATTGATTTTCAAAATATTGTAAGAAATCTCCACTATGATGAACAGAATCAATCTTATTCTTTAGGAAGGTCTTCTTAAATCTTGGGGAGATTTCATCTAGATTAAATTGATTATCCAAATAATAATACAAGAATTCCTCAGCATTCTTATCCTTTAGCTCATCAATAATCTCTAGGGTTCTTCTATAATTTGAAATATGATTTCTTTCCTTATTAACCTCATCAATTCTATCGTAGGCTTCCTTTATTGTGCAGCTTGTAATATTGAATTGCTTAATCTTAAAAATACGAGATAGATTTAATAAATTCTTATATTCTGCTTGCTGCTCTTCTAAATCTAGATCATTTGCTTCCCAAGCATTTTTAAGCATATTGAATGCTTGTGTAGAAATGGACATATCGGGTAAGGAATCTACCGCCTTAACATCTAATAGAATTTGTCTTAGGTTTTGAAGTGCATCACTACCTAAGGACTTAGCAATGCTTGCTGCAGCATTATCTGCTTGAGCCTTATAGGCTTTTAGCTTAACTAAATCGTTTAATTCCTCAACAACTACCTCAGGCTTAGCCTTTGCTACTCGATAGGATTGAACCTTTAAATCTAGCTCCTTAAATTCCTTCGTTTGCGATTTAAAGATACCCTTAGTTTCCTTCATCATCCTTGCATAATCTGCACGAATCTTAGGTAATTCTAAAGATAAAATATCTTCCTTATATATATTTAAAATGTCGGTCTTAATCTCTTTAGAATAGGACATATATTTCTTAATCATATCGTTAATAATGACACGATTCTTCTTAAACATATATAAAGGTCTATATTGCTTAATTTGCACAATCTTATTTGCAATTTCAATTGCCTTCATGGCATCAATAATATTGGATGCATCAAGGCCAATACCCTTTAATGGTAATCGTATGCTTTCAATTTTCTTAAGTAAATCTAAGGAGGCCTCAATATCTGCCCTAAGCCCCATTTTAATATATTCCTCAGAAATTTGATTTAAGCCATATAATGGGGATTCTCTATAATCCCTAAATCCAATGATTTTTGCATATCCTGCATAATCCCTTAAGGATTTAGAAATACGATCCATATCCATTAAATTATAGGTATCCATAAATTTTAATTCATAAGGCACAGGCTCACTTTTTGTATCTAAATAGATGGAATATAAATCAAACAAGGAAACACCTAAGGAAGGAATAACCTCATGAAGACTGCTTTCATAATTATGTAAATTATTCCTAAAATATTCATATTTTGTACCTAAGAATCTTGTCTTAAGCTCAATATCATATCTAGGCAAGGTTGCCGTACGATACATATTCTCAATGAATTCCTTTTTGTTTGCCTTATTCGAATGCAATTCTAGTGCGAATTCCGATAGTCTTACTCTTCTTAGGTTTTCATAAACTACATTTAAAGCGGCAATCTTTTCCGATACGAATAAGATCTTTTTTCCTACGCCAAGCATAGAAGAAATCATATTCGTAATGGTTTGGCTCTTACCAGACCCAGGAGGGCCCTGTAAACAAAAGGATTTACCATTTGCGGCATACTGTATTGCCTTAAGCTGTGAGGAATCACAGTTTACAACGGGATATAGTGGCTCATTAAAATTCGCATCCCAAGATCCATGCTCCTCACCCAATAATGCACGAATATTCGCATTCTCTAAAACGAAATCTCTATTGTATATTAAGTCATTATACATATTCATTTTATAGAAGGAATAAATACCTAAGGATAAACCCTCCTCAAGTTCTACACCTAAAGGCAAAGCCGCTCTTGCCTTCTCAAGATATGTACTTAATGCTTCATTATTGTATGGGACTAAATCTGTGTTAAATACAGATGTAAAATAATATCTTAGGGTTGGATTTAAAATAATTTCATCCTCATATTGACGAATTACGAAGGATCCTGAATCATTATTAATTTCAACAGGTATTAAAAGTAGAGGAGCCTTATATTCAATTTCCTCTTCCTTATAATGCAAGAAGCATACAGAAAGGTATAGTGAATTCATTCCCTTTTCCACAATAGAGAATGTAAATTCCTTCTTCAATGCCTTTAAAGCCTTCAAAAGCCCATGCTGCTTCTTATAGCAAATAAGCTCATCCTTCTTCTCCTGCATTCTTCTTACAGCCTCATAGACGGTATCATTCTCAAGGTCAAGTAAGTTATCCTTTGGTCCAATTATCTCCTGCTCAGGATTATTTTGCACCTCAAGTAATGCCTCATCCGTTGGGAAGAAGGTAAAGTCTCTATACTGCTTTACTCCACGGAATACCTCTTCCACATTTCTATTTAAAATGGCTAATGTTTTTAAGCCCTTATCTATATAATTTAGTAATCTATTTCTTTTTCCTAAATCTAATAGCTGGTTTGTAACCGCAGCTAAGCGATCTTCCAATTCTTTTCTCGTCATACTTACACCCCATACCTATATATGTTATTATATCAAGAAGGCAAAAGAAAAACCACCCTTTAGGGTGGATTTTATTTTGTTTTCGTAAAATTATTCCTCATTTCCATAGGTAGAATTCGATATAGAAAGTATTGTATAGCCTACAAAAATCAAAATCAAATCTACCTTTTGCAAGGACACTTTACCATTTATTTTCGAAAATAAATATCCAAAGCTTGCATCTGAAAATAAAACGAAAAATATACAGGATGCCATGATAAAACAGCCAAGTACCTCTATAGCTCTTAAATAAGGAATCCTCTTCTTCAAGGATAATTTATCTATAGAAGCAAATCCATAGAATATAAATAATATGCCTGTAATGATCTCTGCTGCACTACCAATATTAAGATATCCATTTATGATGTCTAATATAAATCCTATGAAATATACTACACCAATTAAGAAATATAGAATTGGCATATAAAATTTTAGGATTTCTACCTTTTTTAATAAAATGAGTAATGCTAATACGAAAACACAAAAGCCTAGTACAATAATCATTACCTCTAGGGTTTGCCCCTTTGAAACAAGTAGGATACTTCCTACAATCATTAATATAGCTGATACTATATGTGATACAAAAACAAATAATGTATCCTTATCCTTTAATACCTTCATACATCTTCTCCTTTTATTTTAAGTATACACTTAAAATAGAACAAAATAAATGTGAAATTTTAAGAAAATAAACCAGCAATCGCTGGTTTATCTCATACGCTTATAGGTTTCGTAATTCAAATAATATAGCATTGTATCTGGATTACAATAAATATCTGTTAAGGAGATATATAACTTTGTTTGTGTTTCACTCAAGCTAATTCCATAAATCATTTGTAAATCTCTTACAATGTCTGGCAAATACATATAATATTTCGATTCAACAATCTGTTCAATTAAGGATGAAATACCCATTTCCTCCTTTTGAACACGAATCTTTAATATTACAGAATCTGTGCTATAGCATCTTTGGTAGATGATATCCTTAGATGGAATAAATAAGCTAGAATAGAAATAGTCGGAATACTTCTTTTCTAATATTGGATGGCTAAAGCCCTTATTTCTTAAGGATGTAATCGTAAATATTTCATCCTCGTAAACAGAATTCTTAACTAGCTCAACAAAATCATGAATCAATTCTAAGGTAATACCATCATTTTGAAGCATGCTTAAAGAAACATAGTGATAAGGCTCAACCTCAATATATTCATAAGAATATATTCTCTTTCTTAAAGCTTCTTGGAATTCAGGTAAGGATATAAGCTTTGGATCCATTCTCTTTAGATATAATTCATCCTTAAATAGAGTTTCCACGTAATCACTTAAGGATATATATTTATCCTTATAGATACATCTTATACCATCCTCATAGCCTAAGCTCTTTAACGTTGTTTTATTAATATAATATTCTTGGAATGGAATTCCATTTTTATTTGCTAGAGGGCCAATATCCGATATGAAATAGAAATCATCTGTCAATAATTCCTTATACATATTTAATATTTCTTCTCTAAGCTTTGGTGTTTGTACAGTAAATGTTGCGTTTTGATAATATGGACTAAATTGCTTAGCTGCATAATTCGAGAAGGATTTTTCATTTACACCAAATACCTTGGAATAGGCCTTTGTAAAATCGGCCATAGAAACAGGAGATAGCTCAAATAAAATAGATTTAATTTGATTGTTTCTATTTCCTGCACCAAAGACGATAATTGGCTTTCTAATGAATTCTATTGAATTGCTTCTAGCAGTCTTCTTTAGCAAGAAATAAAGCTCATATTCATCCTTGATGTCATAAGCACGCATCAAATCGAAATGTGCATCAAAAATAATCTTTGCTGAAGCCTCAATATCAATATATTGACCTAAGGATAAGGAATGGTAGAATCCTGAATCAATAACTAAGGAATTATAATATCTAAAGCCATTTTTACCCTCTAAAATTTGTTTAGAATTATCTAATATTTGCACGAATTGCTTTTCATTAATGCTTAATTCCTCATGGAATAAATTGAACCAATATTTCTTAAAATCTAGAAAAATATCCTTTTCTGATAGAGTATCCTTCAAATCAAATCTTGCATAAATATCTAATATATCGGATGGTGTTTTTAAGACGCTAATGCCATGGATTTTTGCGTATTTTCCTAATGTATTTTGAATATTTACTCTTACATCAGGACTAACTCTTTCATCCTCTAGCATCTCTAAAATATTTCTTGTACCCCTTGGCTTTTTCGCCTTTATTTCTAAATAGCGGAATACCGATTTATCTAGCTGGAAGATTTTAGAAAATTCATCGATATTTAAATGATAGGAATAATATAAATCTAAATATTCATCCTCACTTAATATAGGGAATGGATATTTGGATAATGTAGCTTTAATCTTTTCCTTTTGAATACCATAATCTAAGGCAAGCTTATCTAAAGGTACACCCTCTAAATAATCCTTTAATAAGCCTGAGGTTTTATCCTCAGATAAGCTAAAGATAAATTCCTTTAAATTTGCCTGTAGCTTCTTTATACCAAATAAAGAATTTTCAATGAATTCTTGGTTGGATAAATCCTCTAGTGCTCTATCCATTAATGAGCCATATCTATAGCATTCCTCAAGCTTAATAGATAGCTCATCTTCCATAATATAATCCTCACCTAAATTCTTTAATATACTCTTCTTTAATAGATTCATATATTCCATATCCTGGTATAAGGATTCTAAATAATTCTTTACCTCTTCCTTCTGTTTATCAAAAGGCTCATTGATTGCTAAAATAGCATCCATAATTTTTCTTATGTTGCCTTCAGTTAAATTATATTTTTGCTTCAGCAAAATATCTGGATATAGTCTTATCATAAATAAGGAGGTAATACCCTTTTTCTTTAAGGATTGACACACCTTATCGGATACTCCACAGGAGGTTAGAGCAAATATATTATATACATTATGTGTTTCTTTAGATAATTCACATAATGCATTATAGCAATCCTCATTTTTTATTCCTGTTTCATTTACAAATTCAAGAAATCCCATTCCTGTAACATTAGATAAATCTATTCCAGAAAGAATGATATTATTGATTACTGCAGAGGATATTCCTTTATCTGTTAAATGAAACAAATCATATTTATTCATAAAGACCTCCTATTTTCCGCAGTCACAGTGGTCATCCATTTGGGATAAATCTAATCTTGCGGTATTGAAGCTTTCTAAGCTACCCTCTAAAAGAGCAATTACGGCATTTTCTGGGCTACCAGATAATCCCATATAGACCCTAACATTTGCCTCTCTTAGGGTTGTGAGTGCAGGCTTTCCCATGTGTCCTGCAAGTACAACCTCAGCCTTAAGCTTTCTTACTAAGCCCGTCATATATACATGACCTGAGCCTTGGCATGGAATCGTCATTTTCCCAAGTATTTTCTCATCATCTGTATCAAAGATAACCATAGCCTGACAATGTCCAAAATGTGGATCTATTCTCCCTCTATCGTAAGGTACTGCAATTTTCATAGTGATTCCTCCTTAGTATAGTATATACTTACATTAATTTCATAAATAATGCTTTAACTTCCTCATGGGTAGCTTCCTTTGGATTACCTGGGTAGCATGCATCATGAAGTGCATCTGTTGCTAAATTATCTAAATCCTCTTTTCTAATTTTCTCACATTTTGTTGGAATACCAACATCAAAAGATAGCTTTTTAACCGCATCAATGGCTTTAAGTCTATACTCCTCTTGGCTCATAGATTCTGTATTTGCTACGCCTAATGCCTTGGCAATATCTCTAAATTTTTCTCCTGTTACCTCTTGATTAAATTCCATTGAAATCGGAAGTAGCATAGCACATGCAACTCCATGTGGAATATCATAATATGCAGATAATGTATGTGCCATTGCATGATCAATTCCAAGACCAACATTCGAAAATCCCATACCAGCAATATACTGTCCTAATGCCATTCCCTCTCTACCATCTCTATCATTTGCAACAGCCTTTCTTAAATTCTTTCCAATTAGCTCAATTGCCTTAATATGGAACATATCACTCATTTCCCATGCACCACGAGTAATGTAACCCTCAATGGCATGAGTAAGTGCATCCATACCTGTTGCAGCAGTTAAGCCCTTTGGCATTGTTGACATCATATCTGGGTCAACGATAGCAACCACTGGCATATCGTGTGGATCTACACATACAAATTTTCTTTTCTTTTCAACATCTGTAATAACATAATTGATGGTTACCTCAGCTGCAGTACCTGCTGTAGTTGCAACAGCAATAATAGGTAAGCAAGGATTCTTTGTAGGTGCAACACCCTCAAGACTTCTTACATCGGCAAATTCAGGGTTTGTCATAATAATACCAATAGCCTTTGATGTATCCATACTCGATCCACCACCAATAGCGATAATGAAATCTGCCTTTGCTGCCTTACATGCAGCAACACCACTTGTTACATTTTCAATTGTTGGGTTTGGCTTAATGTTTGAATATAGCTCATAAGCAACACCACCCTCAACTAATAAATCTAATACCTTCTTTGTTACACCAAATTTAACTAAATCTGGGTCACTACAAACTAAAGCCTTCTTAAATCCTCTTGCCTTTGCCTCAGGTACAATATTTAAGATTGCACCATGACCATGATATGAGGTCTCATTTAACATAAAACGATTTGCCATATTTTTTCCTCCTTCTAACTCTATAAATGCTCGTTCTTTTTTTATAATGTATCGCTTCATCAACTAATATTTTACTATATATCTTTAAAAAAATAAAGTTAAAGCTTTTGAGAAAGAACAAAGGGGCCGTAAAAAAACCAGGTTTTAAAAATATCAATTCCTAGTTTTTTACAACCCCAAATTTTAAATTATTCCTTTAATAGATTCTTTAATTCTTCTAGAATGTCAGGTATTTTAATTTTTTGAGGACATAGTCCCATACAGGCACCACAGGAAATACAATCCTTAGGATGACCTACTGTTTTTATTTCATCCTTATCCTCTAAGGCATCATAGCCTGATATTTTATATTCGTTAAATAGCTTTAAATAGGCTGGAATATTGATTTCAATTGGACAATCATCCAAACAATATCTACAGCCTGTACAAGGAATAGATAAGGATTTATGAAAAATATCACAGGCTTTAAATAAAAGCTTCTTATCACTATCCTTTAGACAGTAATCATCATTAAATGTATTTACATTATCTATAATTTGCTCAAGGCTTGACATACCAGATAATATCACTCCAACATTATCTAAGCCTCTTACAAATCTTAAGGCCCAAGAGGCAATGCTAAAGTTTGGCTTAGAAGCCTTTAATAGCCTACTTGCATCCTCATTTAAGCTTGCAAGCCTACCCCCTCTTACAGGCTCCATTACAAAGGTCTTAATGCCTTTTTCCCTTAGTATTTCATATTCTTCCTTAGTAGAGGAATACATCCAATCGAAATAATTAATTTGAAGCTGAGCAAAATCCCAGTTTGTGTAATCTCTAAATCTTTTTAGGGTTTCTACTCCTGCATGAGAGGAAAATCCTAGGTATTTAATTTTACCTATTCTCTTCATTTCCATGAAGAATTCAATTCCACCACTTGCAATATATTTATCTATGTTCGAATCTGTAAGACAGTGGATTAAATAGAAATCTATATAATCCGTTTGTAATCTTTTTAATTGCTCTTGAAATACTTCCTTGTAATTTGGGTTCGCATCATAATGCCATTTCGTTGCAAGATAAAAGGAATCTCTTTTATATTTCTTCATGGCAAAACCTAAGAATCTTTCAGAATCACCCTTAGAATATACATAGGCAGTATCGTAATAATTTATGCCATTTGCCATGGCATAATCAATGATTTCTTGACTTTTTTCATAGTCAATTTCTTCACTATTCGGCTTCATAGGAAGTCTCATATTTCCCATACCTAAGCGCGATAATTTAATGCCATCCTTAAAATCAAAATATTCCATACATCCTCCTACAAGCTATGCTTTGGGGGTTCATTATTTAAAAATTGATTGATTTGTAAATATAACAAATCCCCTATATTTTTTAATGCTTCCTTCGTGTTCGATGCAATATGAGGATACGCAATAACTCTCTCCTTTAATAAGGGATTATCCATCTTTAAGGGTTCATCCTCAAATACATCTGTTGCGTAGCATAATAAATGATTTTCTCTTAATGCTTTTATAATGCATCGACTATCTACGATTGCACCTCTTGCTGTATTAATCAAAATAGCATTTTTCTTTAAAGCTTTTAATCTTTCTTCGTTAAAGAAGTGATAATTATCCTTATTTAAGCTCATACAAATAAAGATAAAATCACAATCTTTTACCTTTTCTTTAAAGGAATCCTTTCTTTTGTAAATCGTAACATCCATAGAAAAAGCATTTATAAGCATTTCTTCTAATCTTTTACCAATATGACCATAGCCTAAAATACATGCACGCTTTTTATATAGCTCCATTTTCCCATATTTTCTTGCTGCCTCTAGTGCAAGAAAGATACTAAATTCAGCTACACTTTCATAATTTTGGTATGGTGCATTGAATAAAGCGATGCCCTTCTTTTTAGCATATTCTATATCTACTTCCGATATACCTGTACCATGGATGGCAATACATTTTAAATTCTTTGCTTGATCTATGAATCTTTTATCCACTCTTAGATTTCTTGTAATTACAATATCTGCAGTATCTATCCTATCTACAATTTCATGATTTAATTTTAAATTTGAAACGAAGGATTCATCAACATATTCAACCAAATAGATTTTCATATCCCTAAATCCTTTAATTTTTTCAAATAAAAATGATTCGTTTGATCTATTCCTACAGGTACAAAGGTCGTATATCCATGCATACCTAAATAGACATCGGTTTCCTTGTTATCATCATAGGTTATTTTTTCATCACATTCATCATAGGAGCCCTTATTATTGATAATAAATTCCGTTTTAAAGCTTTTAATGCCCTGTCTACAGAATCTATAGCCTAAGGAATGATCAAATTTCTTTGTAGGGAAATTTACATTTAAAACATATTCTAAGGAATATAGCTTATTCTTAAAAATGTATTCCAATACGCTATCAATCTCTCTTTTTGCAAGCTCCATACATCCTCTATCTGTAGATATAGAAACTCCAGGAATACCTTCAATTATACCCTCCTTAGCTGCCGCAACTGTACCAGAATATAGGATATCTGTACCACAGTTTAGGCCATCATTAATTCCAGAAAAAACAACATCAAACTTTTTCTTAAGTACACTTGTAGATAGCCTTACACAATCCGCAGGAGTTCCACTGCATGCATAGCATAATATTCCATCAATAGCCTCTACCTCTACAAAGTGAATTTGCTGACGAATTTGTAGGCTATGGGAGGCTGCACTTCTTCCTGTATTTGGTGCAACTACCGTTACATTACCATATTTCTTTAGTGCTTCTGCAAGTATTTTAATACCAATCTCAAAAACACCATCATCATTTACTACTAATATTTCCATAAAAAAACCACCTTATTTTATTTTAGCTGCATCCACGAATGCTTTGAAAATTAATTGTGATGCCAAATCCTTTAGCATATATTCTGGGTGCCACTGAAAAGCCCAACAAAACTTCATCTTAGGATGGTAAATTGCCTCAACTAAACCATCCTCAGACACAGCCATACTCTTTAGGCTAGATGCGATTCTTCTTACTGCCTGATGGTGAATACTATTTACCATCAAGGAATCACTCTTTACTAAATCTCTTAATGGGCTATCATGAAAAACATATACCGAATGAAATCCCAAATTATAGTCACCCTTCATTAAGTGAGAAACCTTAGATGGATGATCACTATCTAAATCCTGATATAAGGACCCACCCTCAAGCACATTAATTAATTGAATACCTCTACAAATACCTAAAATAGCCTTATCGCTACTTTTTGCAATTTCATATACATTCTTTTCCATATCGTCCCTGATCGAATTAATTCTACCGCAGGTATCCTTAATCTTAGCCTTGTAAAGGCTTGGATTAATATCATTACCCCCAGTAAATAAATAGCCATCGACGATACCATTTAATTCTTCAAGCTCAGCCCTTGTTGCACCATAAGGCAAAATGACAGGAATCCCTCCTGCCTCCTTAATTCCATCTAAATATCCCGGTAACATCCAAATAGAATTTAATTCTTCATCGTATAAGGGTAAAACACCAATAATAGGCTTCATAATAATCATCTCCAACATGTTAAATTTTAACATATTATTATTTCATAATAAAGAAAAAGCTACAATTCTCCTTTATAAGTATTAAAGGCCAGGATTATTCCCAGCCTTTATTCGCACTTATGGTAGCGAGGCACCTTCCGTATTCAGACTTCGCACTTATGGTAGCGAGGCACCTTCCGTATTCAGACTTCGCACTTATGGTAGCGAGGCTCCTTTTGTATTATAAATCGTTTGAGAATATATCTATCTTCACCTATAATATAGCAAAATTCCCAAAAATGTAAAGTATTTTAGCGGATGATAGTGTAATTAAATGCTTCTATTAACTTTAGGATTAAAAACTACGAATTCATTATTCGTAGCTTTTCATAATAGATACAGAAATATGGTCTTTATCTGGATACATTGTACCAGAATTAATATTAAGCATATTTAATTGCTCTTCTATATATTCCTTATGAACAATGAATATTCTTTCTTTGGAAACTGTATTTAAATGCTGGTATTCACCTGTCACATAATTACATAATCCAAATAGAATAAAGGATCCACTTTGTGCAATTATTCTTTCATTGATCATACCAACCTTTACATGTCTTGGTCTAAGTAATACATCTGGTGTAAAGAAGGTCTCATCAAAATAAGGAAGCTCATTTTGTATCTCAGCAACAAATCTTTTATAAGCAATAGAATTCTTATAAATCGATGGATCATTCTTTTCCTTAGATTCTAAAATCTTTTCATATAGCTCCTGCTTATAATTGGTTTCAAGTACAGCTAAGCTAGATAATAGAGTTGTCGCATTAGAATCGGAATATTTTACATTTCTTATTGCCTCATTCATAACGACAACCTCACCAACACCTAAGCCCTTATTCTTATAATTTTGTGGCTTATCACAAGCCATAAATAAGGCAACTAGTGGATTCGATGTGGTATCTAATAGCCTTGTTGGCATTTTATAATGCTGCATAGTCGTTAATATTTCAATATATTTCTTATTCGATAATTCATTATAAAATTGTGTTTTAAAATCCATGTACATATAGGATTCATTATCGTAATATTTCTTTTTTCTATAAAGAGATGGAACAAGGGTATATTTATAAGAATAATGTCCTCTATAAAATGCCTCACACAAAGGATATTTTCTTTTTAATTCCTCTATTGCTTTTATATAGTCCCCAACATTACCAATGACATAATTTCCATTCGGTAAGTGGGTAACACTCGCCAGCAAGGCCTTGAAGCAAACATTACTAATATCGGATACCTTGTTTGAAAAATCATCAAAGGATAAATATTCTATATCCTTTATTCTTTCATCATGCTGATTTACAAATAAATACATAAACTTATCTTCATCTTTTAGGGAATAAATCTTATAATTTGCTTCTTCATTTATTACCATATATAAATCATTATCCGAAACATTAAAATGATTTATGCTTAAAAATGGTAAATCAACAGTACTCCATTTTGTAATAAAGAAGGAACCAAAATCACTATCATAGACAAATACGCCCTCTAAGATTTGATTATCAAAGTGAAGTTTGAACATAATACCACCTCGATATTATTTTACCATAATCTACCTGTAAGTTGAAATATGAACTTTTCCAAAGCTCTCTAATATTGTAATATTACCACACTCATAAGTTTTATAGACTATAGAATATTCCTCTAATCTTTTTATGATATAGGGTATTGGTAAATTATGGCTATTGTTCTTTGCAACAGATACAATAGAAATCTTTGGTGTTACATAATCTAAGAATTCCTTTGTTGAGGATGTATCAGATCCATGATGGGCAACCTTTAATATATCACTATCGAGTAGGCTTCCATATTTCATAGCCAAATCATGTTCTTCTTCCTTTGTCATATCTCCTGTAAATAAATATTTTGTTTCATGAATTTTAAATTTTAAAACAATAGAATTGGAATTAGGATCTATATATGAATTTATAGGCCCAAGTATTTCCATTTCTATATCCCCAAATTTGATTCTATCCCCACTTTTTAAATAGGTAATAGAGAAATTTGGCATTATCTCTTTAAAGTTTATATCCGAATATGGTGCATAGATTTTATCTACACTTAAATTTTTAATAATTTTTTCAAAATCTCCTATATGATCGGAATCTGAATGGGAAAATAATAGAATATCAATCTTATGGATCCCTAAGGATTTTATGTAATCATAGGAATTATATGCATCAATTAGCATATTTCCTCTATTGTTCGGCAATCGTATCAAGCAGGCATCTCCTTGTCCACAATCGATATAGGTAATCTCATAAAATGGATTTAAAATATTTATATTTATAGCACATAAAAGATAAGATAAAAAAATAAGGAGTGGTGGTATTATTTTCTTCTTCATTCCTATAGAAAAAATGAAAAAGATAAAGAATACATAATAAAATAAGGATTTCCATATCGTAAAGGATGGAACAGTTATACATAAATTATATACCGTTATTCCTTCAAGATAGAAATTTGTAAATATAAATATATATTTAAGCCCATAATCTAAGATAGGAAATAGAGTAACGAAATAGGATATAGGTATTAGGATAAAGGATAAAATTAAACTGAATATTGGGCTTAATAAAAAGGATAATAAGGATATTCTATTGGTCATGTTGATTGTAATTGGAAATGTAGAAAAATAAATCAATATATAGGTTTTATATGCACTTTTTAAGCTGCTATCTTTTCTATTAAATATGAGCACAAAGGAAACCAAATAGGATAATATAAAGCCACTAGAATAGATTTGATATGGATTTAATAGAAGCATTCCTATACAGGATATCGATAAGATATCTAATCTTGTATAGGGAACTTCTCCTTTTTTATTGATAGCACCTAATAAAACAAATAAAATAGCTCTTTGCGCACTTGGTGGTGCCCCAATAAGAATTCCATAGGTAATAAGAAATACTATTGGAATCGTCTTTTTATAATATTTAAATGCTTTAAGTAAAATAAAGGATATTATTTTAAATAAAAGAATAATATGTAATCCACTAATCGCTAATATATGAGATATACCTAAAATACTATAGGAATCCTTGAGGTCTTCTTCTAAGGTATTCATACCAAATACCATGGCTAGGCTATAGCTTAGAGATTCTTTGCTTAAATGTTTCTCTAAATAGCTTATGTAATAATATTTAATGGAATAAATAGAAAAATAGGAATAGATTTTATTTATAGTCTTCCCTTTTGCTAAATAGGATATTCCTTTTCCATATAGATATTCTTTAGAATCAAAATCAGAGTCATAGCTTTTTTCATTCATTTCCTTTAGTTCAATTTTCAAATGAATGTAATCGCCAGGTTTATTTTCATGCATCCATTCCGATACTTCTATTTTATTTCCTTTATATAGAAGGATATAGGAATTCTCATTTTTTACATCTAAAACATAGCTATCTATTTCCTTTGGTATAGGGATTTCTCTTAATAGAGAAATCATTCCAATTTCTAATGAAAAAATAAGCAAGAAAATCGAAATAGGAATTAATAGGCGACTTTTTTTGTACAAAAGTATCAAAAATAGTCCTAAAACAATAAAAAACGACCAATATTTTAAGGATAATAAAAAAAGTAATATAGGAATAAGAATTAGATGAAAGTCGTTACAAAACGGCTTTTTCCTTAATTGATGCCATAATTTCATTCGATACACCTATAATTTTTTTAAGCTCATCCCAGGATTCGATTTTCTTATTCTTTCTATATTCAATAATTTTATTCGCTCGTGCTTCCCCAATCCCATATAAGCGTATAAGCTCATATTTTTCTGCAGTAGATATTTTTATCTTACCTTCCTCTGTTACCTCTTCTATGAAGCAGGAGGTATCAGAGGATTCAATTTGAATTATTGTATCACTATAATATCTTTCCTTTAAATTATCCTCAAGTATGCTGTATTCATTTAAATATTTTTCTATTTTCGTAATGATATAGCCATAGGATGCACCTATAGGTACTTCTAAGGTTACCTCCTCCTTGACCTCACCCTCTATTTTAATTTGTATTGTATTCTTTAAGGTATTCGGTATTACTACATCACTAACATTATTACTGAATCTCGAAATAAGGGTAGGTAGGAAGGATAGTAATAGAGTAATAGCTAAAATAATGATTATGATTATGATTTCTTTTTTCTTATACATATTCTTATCTCCTCATAATAATAAATAGACAAAATTTCAAAAAAAATTACAAGAAAAGAAAAAAATGCTACAAAAAGTAGCATTTAATAGGTATATTTCGCTATTTCCTCATGATCCATAGTATATAGCGTTATTGTATGATTTTCCCATATACCATAGCCTCTTTTAGAATTATTTTTAGGTATGGTAATGGAGCCAGGGTTTATTTTATAGAACCCTCTTTCATCCCAATTACATTCTGGGATATGGGTATGTCCAAATAAAACTAATAAAGACGCGCCATGATATAAATCCAAATGATGTCCATGCTCAAGGTGAACCTCTATATCATTTAATATTCCATCAAAAGAATCTAATATTTTAAAATCTAAGACCATTTGGTCTACCTCTGCTTCGCAGTTTCCTTTAATGCATAGGATTTTATCCTTGTAAGGATTTAATAATTTTATGACCTCTTTGGGGTTATAAAATGGTGGGAGGTCATTTCTTGGTCCATGATATAGAACATCTCCAAGCAAAAGAATTTTATCACATTTTTCTTTTTCAAATTCCTCTAAAATAAATCTTGTAGAGTCACTTGCCCCATGAATATCCGATACGATTAAATATTTCATTCGTTTGTAACCTCGAGTAAAAGCTTTAGCGCAGTATAGATGTGATCAAATTGGGTATCCGAAATAGATTCAAAGAATGGCCAGGTATAATCTGAGATATCTACTAAAATGCTATCGACCATTTCCTTAGTTTTATCTGTCAAATACACCTTCATGCTTCTAGCATCCTCCTTAGATACCTTTTTCATTAAATAGCCCTTTTGAATTAGACGATTAATTAATGGAGAAATCGTATTTGTGGATTTATGTAATCTTTTACAAATATCTGTAACTCTTCTTTCCTCTGGATGATGATATACATCTAGTATAATGACAGCCTGTATGCTAGATAGACCGTAAGGTTCGCATAAGGCATCACGGATGTTTGTAAAATAACTCGATAGATCTTTAATCATTTCTATTATATTTTTTCTATTTTCTACTGAATTTTCATACATAAAGATCACTCCAATCTTTCTTTGTATTATAAATTTAGCATTAAAGATTATTTTTTTCAAGATGATTATATCAATATCGACTTAAATTTCCGAAAAGGAAAAGTGGTGAATGATCACCACTTTAGATTTATATTATTCAGCCTTTTTTGAATAATCCTTAGCTGCAAGATATACATAATTGCTGTAACGCTTGCAAGCATCAGCGAAGTTAAGGTCAAATAATTCCTGAGCCTTAACTGGGTTAACCTTAGTTAACTGAGCATAACGACCTTCGTTCATTAAGAACTGCATGTAAAGCTCTTTATTTGGCTCCTTGCAGTTATCTAATTGCATTGGGTTCTTGCCTTCCTTAGCTAGATCAGGGTTGAAACGGAATGTTGGCCAATAACCACATTCTGTAGCCTTCTTAGCCTCCATTTGAGACATGAATAGACCCTTCTTAATGTTATGAGCGATACATGGAGCATAAGCAATTACGATAGATGGTCCATGGTAAGCTTCTGCTTCCTTTAATGCCTTAATTACCTGGTTAGGGTTAGCACCATGAGAAATTGTAGCAACATATACATGTCCATAAGACATAGCGATAGATGCTAAATCCTTCTTGAATGTTGGCTTACCAGCTGCAGCGAACTTAGCAATAGCACCAGTACGGCTTGACTTAGAAGCCTGTCCACCAGTGTTAGAGTAAACCTCTGTATCAACAACTAAGATGTTTACATCCTCATTGTTTGCGATAACATGGTCAAGTCCACCATAACCAATATCATATGCCCAACCATCACCACCGATGATCCACTGAGAAACCTTAACTAGGTAATCCTTTAAGCTTAAGATTTCCTTAGCGTATGGAGCATCAATAGCTTCCATTGCAGCAACAATCTTTGGAGCTAATTCCTTAGTCTTAGCGCCAGAAGTTCTATTTTCTCTCCATTCAGCACATAAAGCTTTTGCTTCTTCAGGCATTGCATCTTCATTTAATGCCATAACAGTTTGGATTCTATCTCTTAATGTTTCAACACCGATTCCCATACCGAAACCGAATTCAGCATTGTCCTCGAATAATGAGTTAGCCCAAGCTGGACCACGGCCCTCAGCATTTGTTGTATATGGGCTTGATGGATAAGAACCAGAATAAATCGATGTACAACCTGTTGCGTTAGCAACCATCATACGATCACCGAATAGCTGTGCAACAGCCTTAACGTATGGAGTTTCACCACATCCACCACAAGCTCCAGAGAACTCGAATAATGGCTGAGCGAACTGAACGTTCTTAGCGTTAGCATTACCTGCAACATCGCTCTTGTATGTTACATGTTTAGCGAAATATTCAAATACAACTTCTTCCTTCTTTTCACGAGACTGAGCCATTGTATTAGACTTTAATGCCATAGCCTTAACTGGCTTGCCATTCTCATCAACAGCAGGCTTGCCATCAGCGCCCTTAACTGGCTTACCTGGACAAACCGTTAAGCAGACACCGCAGCCTGTACAGTCAAGTGTAGAAATAGCTAAGGAATACTTATATCCCTTAAATCCTGTAGCTTCTAGGAACTGTGCTTCTTTTGGAGCATTAGCAACTTCCTCTTCAGTACATAGGAATGGACGGATACATGCATGTGGACATACGAATGCACACTGGTTACACTGAATACAGTTTTCAGCAGTCCAGTATGGAACATCTGTAGCTACACCACGCTTCTCGTATGCAGCTGTACCCTGTGGCATATGGCAATCCTTACCATACTTAGCGAATGCAGAAAGAGGTAGGGAATCACCCTTAATAGAATTGATAACATCAGCGATTTCTCTTACGAATTCAGGACGAGTATTATCAACTACCTTTACATCATCAGAAAGATTAGCCCAAGCTGGATCTACAGCTACCTCAACTAATCTAGAACCACCCATGTCGATAGCCTTATGGTTCTGATCTACTACATCCTGACCCTTCTTTAGGTAAGTCTTTGTAGCAAATTCCTTCATATGAACCTTAGCTTCTTCATAGTCCATAATCTGTTCATTTAGCTTGAAGAATGCAGACTGCATAATTGTGTTAACACCCAATCCAGCACGGAAACCGCACTCTCTTGCAGCAGCGTTAGCAGCAATGATATAGAACTTAGCATGCTTCTCTGCTAATAATCTCTTATATTTATTAGGTAAACGGTCAGCGATATGATCCTTATCAACAACGGTATTTAATAAGAATGTACCACCGTCACGTAAACCATCAATCATATCAAACTTATCTAAGTATGCATCTAGTGAGCAAGATACGAAGTGTGGCTGATTAACTAAGTAAGTTGAACGAATTGGCTTCTTAGAGAAACGTAAGTGTAATCTTGTAGAACCACCACTCTTCTTAGAGTCGTATGCAGCATAAGACTGTGAATATAAGTCTGTATAATCACCAACAATCTTAGCGATATTCTTACATGCACCTACAGTACCATCAGAACCTAAACCGAAGAATAATAATTCTGTAGTTGAAGGATCTGCAACGTCAACTGGCTTGCCTAAAGGTAAGCTTGTATACTTAATATCATCATTAATACCAATAGTGAAATGATCCTTTGGAGTTCTAGCCTTTAAGTTCTCGAATACAGCAACGATCTGCTCTGGAGTTGTATCCTTAGAAGATAGGCCATAACGACCAGCAACAATCTTTGGAGCATTAGCCTTTCCATAGAATGCAGCCTGTACATCTAGAGCTAATGGCTCATATAAAGCACCCTGCTCGATTGTACGGTCTAATACTGCAATCTTCTTTGCAGTTGCAGGAATAGCCTTTAAGAACTTATCAACAACGAATGGACGATATAGATGTACCTCTAGGATACCAACCTTCTCACCCTGCTTTGTTAATAGGTCAATTACTTCCTCAGCACACTGACATACAGAACCCATAGCAACAATTACACGTGTTGCCTTAGGATCACCATAGTACTGGTAAGGTCTATAGTTACGTCCTGTAGCCTTAGAAATAGCCTTCATATATTTTTCAACAACTGGGTATACACCCTCATACCTCTGAGCCTGAAGCTCTCTTGTCTGGAAGTATACGTCATCATTTTGTGCTGTACCACGAGTCTTTGGATGACCTGGGTTTAGTGCCTCTTGTCTAAACTTAGCTACAGCCTCTCTGTCTAATAGCTTGTCGAATACCTTGTAATCAACAGGCTCGATAGTGTTAACCTCATGAGATGTTCTAAAACCATCAAAGAAATGTAGGAATGGAATGGAAGATGAAATTGCAGATAGGTGTGCAACACCAGCTAAATCCATAACCTCCTGAACGGAATTTGAACATAATAATGCGAATCCTGTCTGACGACATGCCATAACGTCCATATGGTCTCCGAAAATGGATAGAGACTGTGCAGCTAATGTACGTGCAGAAACATGGATAACGCCTGGTAAGCATTCACCAGCAATCTTATACATATTAGGAATCTTTAATAATAGACCCTGAGATGCAGTATAGGTTGTCGTTAATGCACCTGCCTGTAGAGAACCATGAACGGTTCCTGCAGCTCCACCTTCAGACTGCATTTCTACAATTTTTACAGGCATTCCGAATAAATTTTTCTTTCCCTGAGAAGCCCATTCATCTGTATACTCAGCCATTGGAGATGACGGAGTAATAGGATAAATACCAGCTACTTCAGTGAAGGCATAAGATGAATATGCGGCAGCATAATTACCATCAATAGCCATTCTTTTTACTTGTTTGCTCATTTTTTTCCTCCTGATGAGTAATAAATTTCCATAGTGTATTATAAATCGTTTTCAGGTTTTATTCAATAGCACAAAAGGAAAAAATACTCCTTTTTATACTTTAGTATAATAATGGAGTTTTTGTAGAAAGAAAAAGCCGACAATTATGTCGGTTTTAACTAAGATTTATACTTTCTTTCTTCCTGATGCAATCAATTCCTTTTCGAACTCCTCTTTATTCTTAATTGCATAATTTTGATGCTCCTCCTCAGCCATAAAGAATGGAACATTTTCTAAAATTGGTAAATTACATTCCCTTTCGCATTCTATAGATAATTGGTACTTATATTCTATAACTACCTTCTTCTCCTCCGTATCGGAATTAAATACCGCAGGAGCATAGGAATCTCCTCGGTCTATATACTGTCCACCACAGTCAAAAGGATCAATATTTTCAAAATAAATGTCTACCATTCTTGTATAATCTGTCTTTAAAGAATCGTATTCTACCAAAATGCATTCCTTATGATGTGTAAGCTGAGCCTTTACCTCCTTATAGCTTGGATTTAATTCAGACCCACCTGCATATCCACTTAATACCCTTAAAACACCATCTTGGTCATAAAATGGCTGTGCAATACACCAAAAGCAGCCTCCAGCGAAAAGACATCTTTTTATCTTACCCTCAAAAAATAAATAAGTTTCTCCTGTTTCATCCTTTGTTTTAAATTTGGAAAAACCTCCAAAAAGCTTAACAAAGGTATCCGAGCATAATTTTGCTACCTCAGGGCTTCCATGAACCCCACCAAGCTTTAAATTAAAATCCCATAAAGCCTTAAGGCAATCCTCCATTAATTCTAAATCCCCATCAAAATTCATCATTCCAGCATAGGGTGCAAGAACATATAGACTCTTATCCTTATCTCTATATCTTATAGCATAGGACTCTCTTGTAAATCTTTTAATTAAGGAAGCCTCCTCAATAATATTTGTAAATGAACTACCATCTGTATATATCTCTACCATTTGAATCACCTCGATTTCACAAAAAGAAAGGCTGGAATCCTCCAGCCTAGGGTTTTATGCTTGAACCTTTACAACGTGCTTTGCTAATTGGCCCTTATCGCCAACTTCAACGTCAAATTCTACTTCCTGTCCCTCATCTAGTGTCTTGTAGCCTTCGCCTTCAATTGCACTAAAGTGAACAAATACATCCTTACCTTCTTCAGATAGAATGAATCCATAGCCTTTTTCAGCATTGAACCATTTTACTTTCCCTTTCATTGTGGATACTCCTTTCAAACCAAACCATCGAATTCGTAATGAATTCTAACTACAATTATAAACCACTTTCTATAATATAACAAGATTATTGTTCTCATTTAAAGACACTTTTCAAAAAAGTGATTAAATTATTTAAATTTTTGTAATTAAATTTTCGAAGATGATTAAATTCATTTTAAGAGAATTGAAGATATATTTCATTTGAAATATAATTATCACTAAGGAGTGCATAAAAATGAAAAAGAAATTATTAGAATATTTTATTAAATATGTCAAAATAGATACCATGTCTATGGAAGGCCAGAATCAAATTCCATCTACTATGAAGCAATTTGATCTTGCGAAGGTCTTAGTTAAGGATTTAGAGGAATTAGGCTTAGAGGATATAAAGCTAACAGAAAACTGCTTTGTCACTGCAACTCTAAAATCCAATTGTAATTCCAAATGCCATATAGGCTTTATTGCCCATATGGATACCATCCCAGGATTTTCGGGTACAAATGTATGTCCAAATGTAATTGAAAATTACGATGGAAATATAGTTAAGCTAAAAGGTATTGAGCTTAACCCTAAGCAATTCCCATTCTTAAAGAATCTCATTGGCAAAACCTTAATTACAACGGATGGTACAACCGTTTTAGGAGCAGACGATAAAGCGGGTATAGCAAACATTATGACGATGCTTTATTATTTTAAAAACCATAAGGATGTACCACATGTAAATATTCATGTTGCCTTCACCCCAGATGAGGAAATTGGCGGTGGCATAGATGCATTTGATATTGAAGGCTTTGGATGTGATTTTGCCTACACTGTAGATGGTGGAGATTATAAGGATGTTGAATATGAATGCTTTAATGCAGCATCTGCTCAAGTTACCGTAAAGGGTCTTGATATTCACCCAGGCTCTGCCAAAGGCCAAATGAAAAATGCGAGCCTCATAGCCATGGAATTTAACAATCTTCTTCCTATTGAGGAACGTCCTGAATTTACAGATGGATATGATGGCTTTAACCATTTATGTGGTATGAGAGGTGAGGTTGGACAGGCAGAATTATTCTATATATTAAGAAATCATAATAAAGCTATTTTAAACAGACAAAAGAATGATTTTTATAATGCGATGGAATTCATTAATAAAAAATATGGAGAGAATACCTGTACTGTTGAAATCAAGGATTCCTACTCCAATATGGCAGAAAAAATTATGGAAGATCCAAGATGCTTAGATAGGGCATACCAAGCAATTAAAAAGGCTGGTTTTCTTCCTACCTCTACTCCTATTCGAGGAGGTACAGATGGAGCAAATCTAACCAAAAGAGGATTAAATACGCCAAATTTAGGTACAGGCGGATATAATTGCCATGGCCCATATGAATGTGCATGCTTAGAGGAAATGGAAAACGCAGTTCATATCCTAATTGAGATTGCTAAGGAATAGCTTGCACCATAAAACAATAAATATTGGTTGTTTTTAAAGAATCAGAATTATGTATAATAAAAATTAAGGAAGGTGATTATATGAGTAAAACTATTTTAACGATTCAAGATATTTCCTGCTATGGAAATTGCTCTACTACAGTTGCATTACCAATACTTGCTCGCTTTGGTATTGAAACTGCAATTCTACCATCAGCACTACTTTCCACACATACCCAAGGATTCAAGGATTGGACATTCCTAGATTTAACGGATGAAATGCCAAAGATTATTGACCATTGGTGGCATGAGGGAATTCAATTTGATGCAATCTATACAGGATACATTGGGAACCCAAAGCAATTTAAAATCATATTCGATGCTAAGGATAAATTATTAAAGGAGGATGGCTTATTCATAGTAGATCCTGCTATGGCTGACCATGGTAAGCTATATCCTGGATTCGATGAATTTACTATCATTGGGATGAGGGATTTAATCAGTGTTGCAGATTATATTTTGCCAAATATTACAGAAGCCTGCTTCCTAACAGGAAATCATTATGAAGAGATTCAGGATGATGATTATATCAATAAATTACTTCAAGACTTATATCAGCTAGGCGCTAAGAATATTATTTTAACAAGCGCCCAGGACGATTTCGATTCCATAGGTGTAATCTCTTATGATGGCTTAACGAAAACAACCATCATGAAGGAAAAAATTGAAAAGAATTATCATGGCACAGGAGATATCTTCTCTTCTTTAGTTGTTGCAGGAATATTAAATGGTAAGGATATAAAGGATAACTTAAATTTTGCAACGGATTTCATTATGAATTCTATTGATATTACATTAGATGATCCATATCATGAATATGCACCTAAATATGAGCAAATTCTAAAAAGAAATCTATAGAGGCTTTGGCCTCTTTTTTTGTCATAAGAAAAGAGGTTGCAAATCGCAACCCCCTAATAAAAATCTTATTTTAAAGAAGAAGCTTGGTAATCATAACCAATTGCATCAGCAATCATCTTAAATGCATCTTCATCAAAGATGCTCTTTAAGCCAGCCTTTTCAAGTACAGATGTGAATGTATCCGTTGCCTCATGTGGAGAATATAAGAACTTGTATGCAGTTACTGCTTTATCCCAATCCTCGCATGCATATGCATATACTTCAAGTGATGCAATTGCAGATGTAGCATAGCTAATATAATAGCCCTGATAATTTAATAATACAATATTCACCCAATCTGTAGCTTCTGCATAATCATCAAGACCAACAGCACAACAAATTTCTGCCCACTTTGCAACTAATGCAGTATAGAATGTATTTGCATCAGCGTATGTGCTCATATCCTCTGTATACGTCCACTTTTCAAGCTCATTGATTAAGTAGCCTTCAATTACAGCACTAATCATCATATATGTCTTATAAGCTAAGAATGCCTTTGTAGCTCCTTCAGAATATACATCCGTTGTAGTTAAATACTTATAGAATAGCATCTCATTAGCCTGAGAATGAACCTCATTTAAATCCATAGAATAGAATTCACTATCTGAAGCAGTAATATGCTCATTGTAGTGACCAAATTCATGAATGAATGTACCAATTTCTTGGCAAGAAGGACCTAAGAACATAAGTGGAGTGTCATCGGCAAAGCTCCAAACATAACCAGTTACATTATCGTTTTCTGTTGCAGAATACCAATAATTACCACTCGTGAAATAATATTTGAAGTTTTGACCCATTTCATCACCGATTACATTTTCAGCATAATCCGCGATATACTCAAAGTATTTTCCATAGAAGTCATCTTCAATTAATCCCCATAAGCCATAATAATATTCTTCATATAATTCAGATTCAGGATTTTGTTCTAAATCAGCCTTTGCCTCTGCCTTATATGTTAAGAAATCACTAAGGGCATCCATTTGTGCTGGAATTAAATATGTAGCAATATAATCCGCTAATGCATCCGTATCTTGGACACTATATTCTCTACCATACTGATTCTCATATGCATAAGTTAAATAATCCTCATAGCCTAAAACATTAGCATAAGCCTTTGCACTTTTGAAGAAGGAATATAATGCTTCTGCAGCTGTAGATTCACCAGAATAATAAGAGCTTAATGCTTGGCTCATATTCTTATCATACTCATTTAGCTGTTCTGTTGTCTCTGGATTTAAGCTTTGAACATATGCATCTACTGCTTCTTCATTTAATGTTCCATCAGCATTCTTATACTCATCATATTGTAAATAATAGTATTCCTTATAAATAGACTTATATGCAGCAAGATCAATCTTCTCATCAAGTAGTCCAAAATCATTGATTAATGCTTCAAGCTCATCTGCAAGATCATAAGATTCAGATGTGTTATTTCTATCCGATAAAATCTTTGCGATACGATATTGATCCACTAAATAATAGTACTGATCACAGAATGTGTTATATAATTCAACAATTTCTTCATTTGTAGCTTCTTCAGCCAGAATTGCATCTAATACATCCTGACCATACTTTAACTGTTGATTCTCTGTACCTGACTCATATAGAACCGTAAGCTCTTTACCATCAACATCGACAGGTCCAATTTCATAAAGGTGATTTAATGCTTCAATCTTTGAAACATTAAGCTTAGAATCATTGTACTTTAAAGTGAATTTTGCGCCAGCAGAAAGTCCTTCTAGCTCTGCAAAATTAACATCTAAACCAGTAAATACTACTTTTTTATCAGCAGTGATACAAGTCTTACCAGATTCTACTTCCTCAACCCATTTAACAAATGGAATGTCTATAGCCTCACCACCATTAAATTGCGTGGTTAATAAATATTCATAACCATAAGCTTGATGGAAGTCTTTCGCTTGAATGCTTGTTATAGCATTACCATTTTCATCAATAGAAATGATTTCTCCTTCCATTACAAGATAATCCAAAAGTAAAGAGGATAATTCAACAGGATTCTTATCTTCATCATAATAAGTACCATCCTCTTTATCCTTAGTGTAATAAGCTAAATTACCCTTAGTAGAATATGTTGAATCAACTGCCTCATGATACGTATAAGTTTCTACTGGCTTATCTGTTTTAGTTTCTGTAGGTACAACAGTTTCCGTTTCTTTAGTTGTTGAAGTCTCTATATCCACTCCGCAGGATGCTAAGGTTAATCCTGCAAGAAGAGTAATACCTAAGACTAGAAATTTCTTTTTCATAAATATGCCCTCCGATTTCTTTTTATTGATACTATTATATTGCTATTGTTTATAATTTCAATGTTTTTTTTGAATATTTTTTATTAAAATCTTTAAAACTTTGAAAAATATACTTAAATGATAGAAAAAGTCCGAAGAAACTTTCGGACGCTCGGAATTATTCCATATTTTCTAATAGCTTTAATGTAACCCAAGCACTTCTTTCGGACATTTCTCTTTCAAATTTCAAATAATCCTCTTCTTGGTTTTCCTCTCCTATGATATCAGAGATATATCTTAAAACAAGGAAATCAACACCAGCTCTTATTGCAGTATGTGCAATGGCTGCGCCTTCCATTTCAATTGCTACTCCGCCTTCTAAATTTACTTTATCAAGCTTATCTATAGAGGATACAAATTGATCTCCAGAATATACCTTCTTACATACATAAGGAAGCTTTAATCGATTAAAAATAGATTTTACTAAAACGAGTAAATCCGGATTTACCATAAATTCCTTTGGCATAGATGGCACCTGACCATATTCATATCCAAAGATGGTCGCATCAAAATCATGATACATTAGGCTTGAGGCAATAACGGAATCCCTTTTCTTAAGTGGAGATATTCCACCTGCAATGCCAGAATTCAGAATTAAAGTACAGCTAAAGCTTGAAATGAGTAGAGTAGTCGCAATTGCGGCATTCACCTTACCTACACCACATAAGGATAATACAACCCTTTGGTTCATAATTTCACCCTCATAGAAGGTTACACCTAATAGTTTAACCTTTTTTGTCTCCTTAGTGGCATTTAATAAAATATCCATTTCAGGCTTCATTGCACAAATAATACCAATTTTAACCATTCTTAATCTCCTTAAAAACTTTATTTATGTTTTGTATGATATCTAAAGGACTCATACATTCTTCTTCTATATCCACTACTGCATATTCTGCTGCCCTACCTAAAATATAAGAGCCTAAGGATGCTATTTTATAGGGCTCTAAATCTAAATATGCACTAATGCCTGTAAGTATTCCCGAAAGCATATCTCCACTTCCACCCTTTGCAAGGCTTGAATTACCAAAGGCGGATATCGATATATTATGTCCATTTGTAATAATACTCGATGCGCTCTTAAGTATTAAGGTAACATCATATTCATGCGCAAATTCTTTGGCTGTTACAAGTGGATTTTTCATAATATCTGAAACACTAATTTTGGATAATCGTTCCATTTCCTTTAAATGTGGGGTTAATATAACCCTACATTTTTTGTTTTTTAATATATCAACACCATATTTAGCTATTGTATTTAAACCATCCGCATCAATAATCAATGTCTTATCATAATTCTGTAATAGATACTCAATTACCTGATACAAATCATACGAAATATCCATACCCATACCGATAGAAATGGAATCCATCTTAAGAAGTGAGCCTAAACTTTCACGATCATATTGGATATGGCCATCTACACTAGGCAAGCTTGCTGTGATAACCTCAGGATGCCTTAAGGCATATACTTCATATACCTCATAAGGTACATAAAGGTAAGAATATCCTACTCCCATTTTAAACGAAGCACATGCTTGATATGCAATATAGGAGGCACCAGGGTATTTATAGGACCCAGCAATAATTGCAACTCTGCCGTAATCTCCCTTATTACTATTTCTTAATCGATGGGGAAGCAACCCTCTAAATTCTTCTTTTTCGTGAATATGGATAACATCACTAGTCTTTATAATACCAATAGATATAATAGATAATTTCTTATAGGAATCTAATCCATCATTTAAGAATAATCCCGTCTTAGGATATTCTATTGTTATACATAAATCACTTTTTATAAATGCACCATAGGATACTCCACTTGTTGCATCAATTCCTGTTGGAATATCTAAGGATACAATTTTAATATTCGATTGATTAACGCTATCAATTACTTTGATATAATTCTCTCTTAATTCAGATTTTAAGCCAAAGCCAATTAAGCCATCAATAATTAAATCATAATCTAACTTTGGTAATTCATAATAAATGTTGCCCTTAAATCTTTCCTTATTGGTGTTCGTGTCCATGCTTAATCTATCACTAATGAGATAAGCATCAACCATAATACCTTCCTCAATAAGCTTTCTACCTAAAACTAACGCATCTCCACCATTACCACTAGAGCCCACCAAAAGTAATACTCTTTTTGGACAGTATTGGGTTAATACCTCCTTTGCCATAGAAGTTCCTGCTGCTTCCATTAAATCAATGGATTTTATTAAATGTTCACATGTATATGTATCTATTTTCTTCATTACCTCTTGGCTTACTGCATCCATAAATTACTCCTAAATTCTTTTCGATAGAGTTACACAAATTCTTCCACTTTTGGAATTTCCACCTATTTTATTTACGTATACTCTACCCTTATGTCTTACGCTAATTAAATCCTTTTCTTTACATATATGAGAAGGATTTTGATTCATGATATGGTTAATAAATACTTCTTTGCGCTCTAAATATTCTAAAGCTTCACTTCTAGATAAATTATATGCGGATGAGATAATTACATCTAATCTTAAGCTAGATAGAAAATGTAATTTATCCTCATATTTAATTCTATTATGAATTTCATTATGAACTTCCTTTAATGTAATAGGTGCCTTACCTACAGAGGTAAATTCTCTAAGTAAAAATTTAGATATTTCATCTGTTGCAGCAAAATATGCATTCTTATCCTCATCTATTACAATATCTCCTATAGCCTCTCTTTTAATCCCTAAGCCCATTAAAGCACCTAGAATACTTCTATGATATAATTCATAATATTTTTTATTATATTGGATTTCAAAAATGCGAATTTTGAAATCCTCTTTTTTTATATCATATAAGGATAAGATGCATCTTTTTCTATCTGCATCTATAATACCACCATAAAAGGAGACCTGTATATCACTTAAATATTTTACTTTAGCCTCGATTACACCTATTTCACTATCGTCTAAAAAGGGAAGTAAAACAACTCCACCCTCATATACTCTACTTATAGAAGAATCAATTCTTCTTTTAAAGCTATCTAATCCTTCCATAGAATTCTACCTAATCTTATATGAGTTGCAGAAGCCTCTAATGCTTCTTTATAATCATCACTCATACCCATGGATAAATATGGAATTTCAATTTTATATTTATCCTCTAATCGATTTCTTAAATCTCTTAATCTTTCAAATTGATTTTTGATATCAAGAGATGTATCTCCTTTAATCGCCATCATCATAAGACCAACAATTTTTACCTTTGGGTATAAGAATACCTCCTCTATGAAGGAATCAATATCCATATAAGGAACTCCATTCTTAGACTCCTCAAGGTTAATTGATACTTCAATAAAGCAATTTAGAGGTGTATTTCTTTCTTTTTCGATAATTTTCGCAAGCTCAATGGAATCTAGCGAATGTAAATAATCGATTTTATCGATTACTTTTTTCGCTTTATTTCTTTGTAGATGCCCAATGAAATGCCAGGTTGGATTTATATCCTTAAGATTCTCATATTTTTCCAAGAAGGCCTCTAC
The DNA here is from genome assembly GCF_034179385.1 of Anaeroplasma sp. Lineage (NCBI taxonomy): Bacteria > Bacillati > Mycoplasmatota > Mollicutes > Anaeroplasmatales > Anaeroplasmataceae > Anaeroplasma > Anaeroplasma sp. Next base: position 15,544 of record NZ_JAXFPY010000075.1, on the reverse strand, counting down.
TCTATTTTCACCAAAATTTGTAACACCATTTTGATATAATTCTCTCATTAGAACTGCCCCAACATACTTTGTTGCGGCAACAACGGTAACATATTCTGGTATTGTATTTAAAAAATCATGTATATCTTCTCTTAAATGCATACTATCGCCTCAATCCGTATTATACTAAAATTCTTTAAAAAAAGAAATAAGGAACAGTGGGAGCCGTTCCTTATTCCTTAAATTGGGAGAGTTATAGTTTGCTTATGACAGTCATCATATTCTAGGGAGTATATATGACAACCAATTTCATAAGCACTTATAGTATATAACAAAATAACGAATTTAAACAATCATTTTTTTCGAAAACGATTACTTTTAGGCAAAAGATGAAAATTGTCTAACGACGGGAGCTTGATACTGTGTTGACTCCTTAAAACTTTCATCATAATCATTCCTAGAAGAGCATGGAAGGTTACCTGCAGACTCACAGCCAAAACGGATTCCAAACCCATCATCATAGTTTAAATACTCTTGAAAATCATTGTAGTGATTGTAGGTATAGAATACATATCTATTATCCATTTTAGTTACCTTAGGATCACTTACAAAGACAAACCTACAAATTCCTCTATTAATATATTCTCCATCGTTGTATTTGTCTAGGGTTTGTTCACTTCTATTATAGAATTGATATTTGTAATTTCCCTTTGTTCCAAAATCTGTTTCTGTATATTGAATACTTCCTCTTCCCATAATATTAGGAAGTAGTGGTTCATAAGGATATTTTGTTGTATCCCCTGAAAAATTTTGCTTATTTACTCTTGCATATTCTCCCCACTTTGCAAGAGCTTCACTCCGGTTTACACTTGATGTACCATAATTACTATTCGCTGGTAATGAACCAAAAGCTAAAAGGTATGCAGAAACATCATTTAAGGAAACATAGCCACATCCATAATAAATACATCTTGCAGAGCCTCTTGTGTTTGGCATATAGCCTATATAATTTCCCTCTGTATCTAATATATAAGTGCCACTAGATGACCTCACATATTTATCATCCTCCATAATGCCTAAATTCTTAGGCATATAATCCTCGGGTGTTATATCTCCTGCAATAAATCCATGAAGTGCTCTATAATAGGCATCCTCATAGGTAATAGCTACATTAAAATTTCTATAAAATTCAGAATAATCTACATCTATATAAGGATCATCTATCTCCTTAGGTTCATAAAAAATTGCAGAAATATCATTTCCATATTTTGTCAAATCAATTCCATAAGGGTTAGAATCTCCTGCATTATAAATGACTTCTCCACTACCAAATGCGACATCTATAAATTCACTAAAGGTATACTCCTTATTTTCTGGAAAAATGGTTGTTGGAGCTATTGTTTCTGTTTCAGTTTCTTGTGGCTCAGTTATAGTATCTACTAAAGGTTCACTTCCACTTTCAACCGTAATATCCTTCATCAAAGGTCCACACGAACTTAGAGTGAAGAATAGAAGGAATGGTGCAATACAAATTTTCTTATTCATTTAATGACTCACCTACCTTTACTTTTAATTCATCAAAAAAGTCATAAAATTCATGATCTGCATCATGTATAACATCAAGATGAACATTTTTATATTTTTCTTTAAATTGAATACTATAGGATAGAGGACATAATCGATCTTTATCGCCATGAATTATAGTTACTTCATTATGATATTTAAGAAGATAATAATCTTCCCTTCTAGTATCCTTTAAATAATCATAGGATAATCTCATACCCCATATGTGAACAGGCTGATTCTCTTTGATTTTTTTGCCAAAGAAATCACCATTTTTAAAGCAATCCATCAAATTAAAGGCAGGAGCTAATAAGATTACCTTATATGGATTATATATCCCGGCAAGATAGGATGCAATAACACCACCTTGGGAATGCCCTATGAATATTAATTTTTTATATTTATCCTTATAGGAGTCTATCATAGCTTTAGCATCATTCATTTCAATTTCTAAGGTCATATCTAAAGGTTTCCCATAGGATTTTCCATGCCCTATAAAATCAAATCTTAAAATGTCATAATTTAAGCTATATAAATACTCTGCCAAATCACTTATAGGATATATTTCAGAAGACATCGTAAGTCCATGAAGCATAACAATTAACGTATCACTATTTTTAGAATTATATAGATAATATATTTTATTCTTATTGATTTCCTTAATCATAGCTCATTATATTTTTTGCTTGATCCCTTTGCCTTAGATATAGGGTATTTCAATGCATTCTTCTCCATTTTCTTTAAGATAATATCCTTAATATCTAAATCTAATACAGAGGCAAGCTGTATTGCATAATTAAATACATCGGCAAGTTCTTCTTTTACTTTATCTAAATCATAGTCAGTATCACTCCATTGGAAGCATTCTAAAAGCTCAGAGGCCTCTATAGAAATACTTTTAGCCAGATTCGATGGCGTATGGAATTGCTCCCAATCTCTATCCTTTGTAAATTTATTAATTTTTTCCTTTAATTCTAATAAAGAATCCATATAAGCCCTCCCGAAAAATACGGCCTAGCCGTATTCTTTAAATTAAATCTGTAACATCTATTAATTCGTAATCTCTAGAGCCAATACCTAAGGCCATAGAAGCCTCTATCGTATGCTCACCATTTCTAGAATTTACTCTCTCTAAGAAATGGGCAACTCCCGGATCGGATGAATTCTTCACCATATCGATACAAGCCTGATCGATTGCAACAGGATCAAGGGAAATCATGATTCCCATATCCTTAAGGCAAGGGTCCTCTGCAACACTACAGCAATCACAATCGACACTCATATTTTTCATTACATTAATATATACAATATTACCTTTAAAAAAGTCTACAACGCTCATTGCAGCGTCTGCCATGGATTCTAAGAAGGAATTGTGGTCAGATGTCCATATTTCATCCACATTGCCTGCACCATGGATATATGCCTTACCATAGCTTGATGCACAGCCAATAGATAATTGCTTTAATGCACCACCATATCCACCCATAGGGTGTCCTTTAAAATGGGAAAGAACGATCATAGAATCATAATTCTTAAAATTCTTTCCAAACCAATTCTTCTTTATAACCTTACCCTTAGGAATATCTATTTCTAAATCTGGTCCTTCTTGATCCATTAAATCAAATTTAAAATATTTATCCCATCCATGCTCATGAATCGTAATTAAATGCTTAGGGGTTGTATTTCTCATTCCATCATAAGCCGTATTACATTCAACTACTGTACCTTGAATATAATCTATGATTGGCTTCCAAAATAATGGTCTTAAAAAGTTTTGGTTACCTACTTCTCCTGAATGAAGCTTAATGGCTACGTTACCCTTTAATTCAAATCCTAAATATTTATAAAGCTTTAAAACAGCATTTGGAGTTATATCCTTAGTAAAATATACCTTTGATTTCATAATCGAGCCTCACTTTCTAATTAAAGTATACCAATTTTTTTAGGTAATAAAAAGAAAAATGAAAAGAGGTTGCCTATGACAACCTCTCAAGCATGTTCATTATTCTATTACAGCACCCTGTTCAACGTAAGTCTTAGAAGAATCTGGAGTTGCAGAAACATTAACATCGCCATCATACTTGAAGTTTAATTCAAAGGATAATGCACCCTCTACTTCTTCAAATGGTAATGTTGGAATTTCTGGGGCAGTAGCATAGCCACCGATAATACCAGAACCTAAACCAGATGATACGACTGAAACAAGAGTATAAATCTTATCTAATGCATCCGTTGAAACATGAACAGATACGAATCTACCATGAACTACATCTACTGTAACAGATGCCTTAAATAATGTCTTATCACCAGAGAATACTAATCCAATTGCAGCACTGAATTCAGGAGCAAGCTTTTTAGCAACCTCCTTAACTTCAGGTTCAGTAACCTCAACCTCAAATGTCACATTACTATTAGAAACATTAGAAACCTTAACGCCTAATGCCTTAACAACATCAACTAATGTCTTATATTCATCAGACTCATAGAATGATGCATCAAATTTTGGCATTTCAGGTAAATTGAAATCCTCAAAGCCAGGAATATTTTCCTTAGCATAAGTAACGAAATCAGCTAAAGACTTTGTTTGATATGCATTTAATGCAGTTGAAATAACAGGAGCCATATCATCATAAGGAATTGCACTCTTGATATATTTCTCTATATTTGTTTGTGTATCTGAACTTATTAATTGTGCAATCTCTTCAGGTATTTTTGCATTAACCTCACCATAAGCATATCCATCATTATATAAGAATGCCTTAACATCAGCAGAAACAGCCTTACCATCAACTGCCTTAACACTATCTTGTATTGCTTTTATTTCCTCATCTGTAAGGTCAGCAAATGCCTTATTGGTTGTATCTACACCGAAATTCTTAAATTGAACATCACCATGTGCAGTTACTAATGCGCCTAGGTTCTGCTTTAATAAATCTGTTGCAGCCTTAACATCAGCAGAAGCATAAGAGCCATCCTCATTTGGAGTATAAGCAGCGTAAGTTGCAGTACCAATACTTGCACCTGCACTCGCATTCGCATTTGCAACAATAGTACCAGTAACACCATTAGCTTCAACAGATACATTTCCATTAACCTTAGCATCAACACCAACTGCATAAAGCTTACCTTCAGTTTCCTGAGTGCTACTGTTTGCAGCTAATACGATAGCCTTAGATACAGCCTCAGAATCCTCAGTTGCAGCAATCTTATAAGAATTACCATCTAAATCTTTAACATCAACCTCACTAGAACCACAGGATGCTAATGCTAATACAGATACTGCTAAGCCAGCAAGAGCTCCAGTTCTAAAAAATATTTTTTTCATACTTTTTTTGTCCTCCTTTTTAATTTTTGCTATATTGCATGTTTATTATACACCATTTTGAAACAAAATAAAGTATATGAATAGCTTCTTTTTGTATACAACAAAAAATGTCTGAAAAAAAGATGCTATGAACATATTTTATCATAGCATCCAATTTTTTAAATATAACGGATTATACTTTTGTTATAGATATTCTTTAACCTCATATTCAATGCCTTCTTTAGGCTCTGCAACTGCGTTTATATCAGCGTCATATTTTACATCAATTGTTAATGAAATTGAACCCTTAACGCTATCTACAGGTAATACTGCATCCTCAGGCATATATAATGCAGCTACTACTAATGCAACGCTACCAATGGTCTCAATTTCATCTATAGAGATTTCAAAATGATTTAATCTTGCCTTTGCTAAATCAACAGTTAATGCAATCTTTGCTAAGGATTCATCCTTAGGAAGTAATGGATTAACTACTGTAGCAATACTATCCTGACCAATTAGCTTTAAGAAGTTCTTTACCTTAGCACCAGTAATATCTAATGACACTGTAGCAACGCCATCCTTAATCTCACTAATTTCAATTCCTAATGTTTCAACAAAGGAAACAATCCTTTGGTATTCTTCGGATTCAAAGAATTCAGCATTTACCATAGATAAATCAATAGGTTCTAATTTAACCTTAGCATTCTCATCAAATTCCATCATTTCTACATACTTATTATAGAAATTAATTAAAGATGAATTCTGATAATCACTAAGTGCTGTTGTAACCATTGGAGCAATATCATTAAATATACCCTCAGTCTTAGGTGTATAATGAATATCACTTTCGTCTTTTGAACTTATTGCATCAGGAATATGTGCAAAGAATTCACCGTATGCAGTATTTTCCTTAATGAATACACGAATATCTGCATCAATCTTGTCCTTAGCTAAAGCTAAAGCTTGTTTCTTAACCTGATCAAGAAGAGTTGGATCCTCAGTGAAGATCGGATCCTTTTCATCAATTACAAAATCACTGAATAGAACTTCACCCTTTAAAGATGCAACTGCAGCAATATTATTTACTTCTAGAATAGCTTTATTAATTTCTTCCTCAGTTAACTCCTTTGTAACATCAAAGCCAGTATATGGCTTATCACCAATAGATGCAGCAACGCTTGCTTTTACATTTGCATCAAGTGTTCCAGTAATTGCACTTCTCTTTGCAGTAATGCTTCCAAGTAAGGCAGCATCAAACGCAATAGCGTATGGGTTCTTCTCAGACTTTACACCATTAAGTGCAGATAATAATAATGCCTTTGTAACAACATTTGCATCCTTAGTTTCAGAAACAGTAAATACCTTACCATCTAAATCCGTAATTTCTACAGTTTCAGACATCTCTTCAGTTGTTGTAGGTAAAGTCTCTGTAGTTGTAGGATTCACTACTTCTGTTGATTCCTCAGCACTCTCACCACAGGAAGCTAATACGAAAGCAGAAATTGCTAAGCCTAAGAAGGCACTAGCCTTTAATAAGTTTTTCTTCATAATTTTTTCTCCTGATTTTTAATTTTGGTATACGCCATATATATAATAACACATGAATTGTACAAAAACAATCAAATAGAATGTCATTAATAAAGGATTTTACCTAAAAGGTACCAAATAGAATGTAAAAATAACACCAATTTTTAAAATATTATTAATTTGAAATATTTTATGTTTTTGATTGAAAATAAATTCGAATTTGGTAAAATAGACTTAATTATGTATTAAATTATATTTAATAAACTGGCAAAACGGATTGTCTTAACATGAGGGATGCAAAATCTTTAGGGTTAAGATTTTCTTTTTTACAAGGAGGTAAGCATGGAAAAGGAAACAGATTACATAATTGAACTAAATAACGTCTTTAAGATGTACGACAACAGCGAATTTTACGCTGTTGAAAATTTTAACCTAAAGGTCAAGAAGGGAGAATTTGTTACTTTTCTTGGACCTTCAGGATGTGGTAAAACCACAACACTTAGAATGATTGCTGGATTTGAATTACCTACAAGTGGTGAAATTTTATTAAATGGAAAGGATATTTCTCTTCTTCCACCAAATAAAAGACCAATTAATACCGTATTTCAAAGATATGCATTATTCCAGCATTTAAATGTGTATGATAATATCGCATTTGGATTAAAATTAAAGAAAATTCCATACGAGGTCAAGGATAAAAATGGTAATCCCGTACTAGATAAAAAAGGCAATCCAAAAATAAAATATAAGCGCCTAGATAAAAAGGTGATTCATGAGAAGGTGTCGAATGCACTTAAAATCGTAGATCTTGAGGGCTTTGAGGAAAGAGGAATATCCACCCTATCTGGTGGACAGCAACAAAGAATTGCCATTGCGCGTGCTATCGTCAATGAGCCTGAAATTCTTCTTCTTGATGAGCCACTTGGCGCTCTGGATTTAAAAATGAGAAAGGAAATGCAGCTTGAGCTAAAATCTATGCATAAGCAATTAGGCATTACCTTCATCTATGTAACCCACGACCAGGAAGAAGCCTTAACCATGAGCGATACCATTGTCGTAATGAACGATGGTAATATCCAGCAAATTGGTGATCCAAAAGGAATATATGATGAGCCTATCAATTCCTTTGTTGCAGACTTCATTGGTGAATCCTCTATTTATACAGGTACTATGGCAAAGGATAATAAGGTTCGATTCTTAGGTACTTATTTTGATGCTGACCCACAAGACTTTGGTAAATTCTTAGTGAATGAAAAGGTAGATGTTGTCATCCGCCCTGAGGATGTTATTGTATCTTCTGCTGGTAAGGGCACCATTGATGGCGTCATTGCATCTAGAATTTTTAAGGGGATGCATTATGAATACATTGTAATGATTGGTAAAAATGAGCTTATGGTACAATCTACAAAATATCTAGATGAGGGTATTACAATAGGCTTATCTGTTGACCCAGTAAATATTCAAATTATGAAAAAGCCCTATACATCGAATTTCTATGATGGATTCATTACCAAGAATCATCAAATCGAGTTTGCAAACGCAACCTTTGATTTTGATATATTATCCCTATTCCCTAATGCATCCTTCAATGATGATGATGAGCTAGTAGATGAAAATGGTAGAATCATTCATTATGAGAATATGCCTATTCATGTTGAGGTTCCATTTGAAGCCATTCAAATATCAGATGATAGAGACAAAAGTGAAATCATCGGTAATATCATTTCTATGATTTATTTAGGAGATCACTATGAAATTATCGTTAGAACCGATGAGGAAGAGGATTTCATGCTAAATAGTGAATGGCTATGGAATGAAGAGGATCAGGTTGCTGTTATCATCGATAAGTCTTTGATTAAGGTATCTCTTAAGGGAGGAAGCAAATAATGGGCTTTTTGAAAAAAATCGGATACGGAATAAGACATATGAATTTTAAGGCTAGCCTTTGTATTCCTTATGCATTATTTATGATTTTATTCATTTTAGCACCTATTCTTCTTATCTTATTCTACGCATTTACCAATCAAAATGGTCAATTCACATTTGAAAATTTCCAAACCATATTTTCGAATTCCTCAAATTTTAAGGTTATTGGAATGTCCATTATTGTTGGTATATTAAATACTATAGTATGCTTACTTATAGGCTATCCAATTGCTTATTTCTTAGCATCAAGCAAATATAATAAAAATAAAATATTAGTTTATTTATTCTTAATTCCAATGTGGATTAACTTTGTAATCCGGACAATCGCAACAAGAGATATGCTATCCTGGATTGGTATATCTAGTGAAAATCATGCACTATTATCCACAGTTATTGGTATGGTATATAATTACCTACCCTTTGCAATCTTACCCTTATATAACCAAATGCTAAAGCTAGACCAAAGCCAAATTGAGGCAGCAAGGGATTTAGGTGCAAATACTCCTCAGGTATTCTTTAAAACTATACTACCTATGACTGTTCCTGGTATCATTTCTGCAATCCTAATGACATTTATGCCAACGATGTCAAGCTATGTCATTGCGGATAAGCTAGGTGGAGGTAAGGTTACATTAATTGGTAATCTAATTGCAAATCAATTCTCCTCTACTGCTCAAAATTCCTATAATGTGGGCTCCGTTTTAGCCATTATTATGCTATTAATGATTGGTATTACAACATTAATATCTACGATTGCAAATGATAAAAAGCCTGTTAAGAGAGGAGGATTATTCTAATGGAAATAAGACGTACTCTATCAACAGATGAGCTATTAAAAAGAAAAAGAACGAATGAAAAGGTTCAAAAGATTTTTGTTAAAATATTCATCTTCTTTGTTTTAATTCTAATGGATTTACCTATCTTCTATTTAATTGTAAATTCATTTACTACTGCAAGAATTACAGGAACATGGAATGGATTTTCTATGATTCCATATCAAACACTATTTAACTACGCTGGAAATAAATATGCACAAAAGATTTGGAATGCCTGTGGCAATACCATTTTAGTTGCCCTAGTAGCTGGTGCGCTTGCAACTGTAGTAGGTACCGCTGGGGCAATTGGTACACACTATATGAAAAGAAAATGGATTAAGAGCACATTTAGCTTTGTAAACCAAATTCCAGTAGTTAATGCTGAAATTGTCATGGCAATTTCCTTATGTATTTTATTTGTTTCTATGCATTGGCCTAGAACCTTTATTACACTTATTATTGGTCATATGGTATTGACATTACCATTTGTTGTATTAAGTGTTGAGCCTAAGCTTGAGCAAATGGATAATTCCTTATTTGAGGCAGCCCTAGACTTAGGCGCAACAGAGTCTGAGGCTATATTTAAGGTAATGATTCCCGATATTTTACCTGGTATTATATCTGGATTCTTACTTTCTGTAACATTATCACTAGATGATTATATTATTACTGCGTTTACTAAGCCTGGTCAGGGCTTTGATACCATTTCAACCTATGTTGAGGCTGTAACGAAAAAAGAATCTCTACCTATTCAGCTTAGAGCGTTTACTACCGTATTATTCATTATCGTTATGGGAGTCATGTTTATTATATCTATGAAGCTAAAAAAAAGGAGTGAACGCTAATGAAAAGAAAATTAATTAAAGCATTTAGCGCTACTACCTCTTCTATACTTTTAGGATTAACCCTTTCCTCTTGTATGCATTATGATTATACCCTAGTGGTTTATAACTGGGAGGATTATATCTTTGAGGGTACGGATGAATATGGAAATATCGAGGCGAAATCCACAGTAGAAAAATTTCAGGATTATTATTTTGAAACCTATGGTAAGACGGTTTATGTTTCCTATGAAACCTTCTCTACACCTGAGGATATGTATAACCAAATGAAGGCAGGCTCCATTAGCCCTGATTTAATTTGTCCATCCGATTATATGATTCAAAAGATGCAAAGGGAGGGCATGCTTGAATCCTTTGATTTTGATGAGGTATTAGGTGAATATGGAGATAAGCTATCCAATTTTAGAGATTATGGATCTCCATATATTAAGAAATTATTTAAGGAAGAGGGATTCTCTACCTATGCTGTACCTTACTTTTGGGGTACAATGGGATATTTATATAACCCTGAGGAGGTAGATATTTTAGATGTCACTACCTGGGAAGCTCAATTTAATCCAAAATATAAAGGAAAAATAGCCCTTAAGGATTCTATTCGAGATACCTACGCAACTGTAATTCTTCATGTATACCAAGATGAGGTAAATAAGCTAAAGGAAGATTATGATAATGGAATATTATCGGATATGGATTATAATGAGCAATTATCCAAAATCTTTAATAGGTGCGATAATGAAACCTTATATAAGGCTGAGGATGCCCTAATTGGATTAAAGAAGAATATCTATGGACTTGAAACCGATGATGGTAAAAATGAAATGGTAAAGGGAACCTATTGGATCAATACCGCATGGAGTGGAGACGCTGTATATGCAATGGATCAAGCCGATGAGCTAGGTAAAACCTTAGCCTATATCATTCCCATGGAAGGATCAAATGTATGGTTTGATGGATGGTGTATGCCAAAGGGTGCGAACGTTCATTTAGCACAGGAATTTGTCAATTTCATTTGTGACCCTGAAATTGCCAAAGAATGCATGGAATATACAGGCTATACATCCCCAATTGTTGGTGATGCCATATGGGATTTGGTATTAGATTGGTATGAGGCTCTCCCAGAAGAATCGGATTGTGACTTAGTGGACTTATCCTTCTACTTTGGTAACCCAGAGGCACAAATCTATATAGATAAAGAAGAGCGTGGTAGACAATTTGATGCCCAATATCCCGATGAGGAAACATTAGTTCGTTGCTGTATCATGAAGGATTTTGGTAGTCAAACACAAGCTCTAAATCAAATGTGGTCAAATTTTAAGGCAGCATTCTAAAAAGCAAAAAGACATGATTCGTTTAGTTTCATGTCTTTTTTTTGCTTATTTTTTATATACAAATACGCTATATCCTTCCATATATCCATCAGAAATAGCACCTGTAATTAATTCCATTTTAAGCTTTAGCTCATCGATAAAAATTTCACTATCCTTTGTATTATATAGAATTACATAATCCTTCTTTTCAATTCGAAGTAAGCCCGTTACATCATCTGTTTGAACATCTAGATCTGTATAATCTAAAATACCTTCATGCGTCTTTCTTACAGAAATTAAATTCCTATACCAATCATATAATTCTAAATCCTGGTATTTCTTATCCCAATACATTCCTCTTCTTGAGTCTGGGTCTTTACCTCCATGCATACCATATTCATCACCATAATAAATCAGTGGCATACCTGGACTTAGCAATTGGAATGCAGCTGCAAGCTTCATCTTTCTCTTATCGTAATTGATTCCATTATAGAATCTTTCCGTATCATGGGAATCTAATAAATTCCAAAGTAGAGGATAGACCCTATAATGTACCTTACCCTTTATCCTAGATAATTCCTGATAGAATTCTGTAACTGTACTTCTTTCTTCCTTTAATAGTCCTCTTACCGCAAAGAAGAAATCATAATTCATTACTGTATCCCATTCATCGCCATCTAAAAAATCATCCGCATAATGCCATACCTCACCAATGATTAAGGTATCTGGGAATTCTTTTTTTATTTCACTTCTAAATTCCCTCCAGAAGGAATGTGCAATCTCATCTGCAACATCAAGCCTCCATCCATCAATTTTAGCTTCCTTAATCCAATATTTTGCAACATCAATGAAATATCTTCTTACACTTGGATTATCCTCTTTCAATTTTGGCATACCACAAAAATAAGAAAAGCATTTAAAATTTGGTTTTTTACCCCATTCCATAATTAAAGGGAAGGAATCAATATAATACCAATCCAGATACTTTGATTTTTCCTCGTTTTCTCTTATATCCTTAAACGCAAAGAAATCCCTTGAGGTATGATTGAATACACCATCAAGTACAATCTTGATTCCAAGCTTATGAGCCTTATCCACAAGCTCAATTAAATCCTCCTTTGAGCCAAAGGAGGGATCAATGGTATAGTAATCTACGATATCGTATTTATGGCTCGATGGGCTTTTAAATATAGGGGTCATATAAATGACATCAATATTTAATTCCTTCATATGATCTAGCCTATCGATAATACCTCTTAAATTGCCACCAATATTATCCATATGTCCTATAGGAGCCTTATACCATATTTCCTCAGAAACATCCTCGCTCGATGAAAATCTTGATGGGAAGATTTGATATATAATTTTATTCTTTGCCCAGGATGGTACAATATACATTTCCTCTTCTCTTAGGGTTTGTGGTAAATCAAACATATAATCTATATCTTCAATAGGATTCTTAAAGAATCGTTCATTTCCAAAATAATAGGTTTCATCGCTTGCAACAAGCTCAAAGAAATATCTTAAGCAAACCAAATGAAAATTCAATGTAATTTCATAATAATCTGATATGCCATCGCTTGCATATTTTACCATTTCAATTTCTTTTCTCGTATCTATTTTTAATGTAGTAAGATATTTATCCTGGTAATGTAATATTACCTTAGTTAAATCATCCTTTTTTGTTCTTATTCTTATTAAAAATGTGTCCTTATCTAAGGCATAGGCGTATCTTTTATTCGCACTATGAATAATTGATGATAGTTCCATAAAATCGTCCTCCTCGTATAAAAATAGTATAACAAAAATTTTTCTGTAACAAAAGATATTTCGTGTTATTTTGCACAAAAAGAAAAGAAATAGACTTATTCATCTATTTCTTTTAAATAGGTATTATTCAATCCCCAAAATTTTTTCTAATATACTCTTTAAAGTACATGCTTCCTCTAGGGTTAAATTAATACATCTACTTTGGGCCATTCCCTTAGGGACAGAAAGTGCTTCCTCCCTTAAGGCTTCGCCCTCTTTGGTTATTTCAATAATCTGAACTCTCTCATCAGCACTATCTCTAGATAGAGTAATGTAATTTTTTTGTTTTAATTTTCGAATTAAAGGAGAGATTGTACCTGTATCTAGATATAGCTTTTTACCAAGCTCAGTTACATGAAGAATTTTACGCTCCCAAATTACCATCATAGCAATATATTGGGTATAGGTTAAATCTAGCTTGTCTAAAAATGGCTTATACTTTCTTACTACCTCCTTTGCGGCAGCATAAAGTGGAAAGCATAGCTGATTGTTAAGCTTTAAGCAATCATATTTATCCATGATTTTACTTTAATGCAGCTAAAATGTTAGCCTTCATTGTTACTCCTACAAAATTCTTTACAAGCTTTCCGCCCTTAAAGATTAATAGGGTTGGGATAGATACTATATTGAATCTTTCTGCAACATCATCCACATCATCTACATTTAATTTTGCAACAACTACATCACTATTTTCCTCTGCAATTGCATCAACGATTGGAGCTTGCATCTTGCATGGGCCACACCAATCTGCATAGAAGTCTACTAATACATTCTTTCCGCTTTCTACTAATTCATCAAATTCCTTTGCGCTATGAATTACATATACCATACCATTTACCTCTTTTCATTAATATATTTTACTGCATCAAGGCCAGCCTTTGCGCCTTCATAGGCTGCCTTATTAATTTGTAATAGTCCACCAACAACATTTCCACAAGCATATATTCCTGGAATATTTGTCCTCATGTTTTCATCGACTACAATATTATCCTTTTCCATATAGATACCAAGCTTCTTTGCAAAGTCTACACCACCTGCCTCACCTAAGGCAATGAACACTCCATTTACATCTAAAGCTGTATCATCCATAAATTTTACGCCAGATACTTTTCCTTCTCCAACAATTTCTTTGATTTCCTTAGTGATTATAGGAATATCTGTTGTACCATTCAATTCTTTGCCATTGGTTAAAATAGTAACATTTGGCGTAACATTTTTAAGCTCCGTTGCTTCACTTATTGCATATGTGCCACTACCAATGACAACGACATTCTTCTTTCTATAGAAGAAGCCATCACAAATTGCACAATAAGAAACTCCAGAGCCCTCAAATTCAGCTATACCCTTAATATTTGGTCTTAGCTTCTTATTTCCTGTTGCAAGTATAACAACCTTACTATGAAATTCCTCTTCACTTGTTCTTATAGTATACTCCATTTTTTCATTCATTTGAATGGACAATACCTCTAAATCTTTTACCTGAATACCTAAATTAATCGCCTGATGGATACCATTTATATATAAATCCTTACCTGTAATTCCTAAAGGAAATCCATAGAAATTATCAATCTTATGTGCTTTTTCGAGCTGGGAGTCACCATGATATAGGATAAGTACATTCTTATTCGCTCTCTTTAGATATAATCCTGCAGATATGCCTGCAGGGCCTGCCCCAATAATAACCGCATCAAACATATTACTCACCTAGCGCTTCTTTAATTCTATCTTCAAGCTTCATTGGATCTATAGTTGGAGATAATCTTGCGATGACTACTCCTTCCTTATTTACTAAGAATTTGGTGAAGTTCCACTTGATATCTTCCTTCTTTTTATAGGTCTTAGATAATCCCTTTACCATACCCATCTTCATTTTATTACCCATGCCATGGATTTCATCCTCTTTTACCTCGCTCTTTAGGAAGGTAAATAAGGGGATCTCATTTTCTCCATTTACCTCAATCTTCTTAAATTGATCGAAACTTGTTTTATATTTTGCTATACAGAATTCATGAATCTCATCATCCGACCCAGGTGCTTGGTGACCAAACTGGTCACATGGGAAATCGAAAATCTCTAATCCCTTTTCATGATATGCCTTATATAAATTCTCTAAAGCCTCATACTGTGGTGTAAATCCACAGCCTGTAGCTGTATTCACAATTAATAATACCTTACCACGAAAATCATTTAAGGATACTTCACTTCCATCTCTTTTTACTACCTTGTATTCTTGATCATATAATTTTGCCATGCGAACCCCCTCTTTCATTGTTTACAATTATATTGTACACAACATTTATTATATTGTCAACCACATATTACTTAATATTTGTGTTTCCCCATTTTTTAATTCATGTCAAAAAATGCCAAAATTATGCCATTCTAAAGGGAACATGCATTACAGTAAATAAATCCCTTCTTCGAGGCTTTCTTTTTGGATGTAATTTTTCTATTATTTGGGTTGTATTT
>NZ_JAXFPY010000070.1:0-13457 GCF_034179385.1 Anaeroplasma sp. | reverse complement strand
GCTATTTGTTTTTCTATTCTTAGCTATAATTACAATCGCAATGATTATATATTTTGCAACAAGATAAAAGGGCTCTTTCCAAACTGAAGTAGTTTGGTAGGTAGCTACCTTATAATTTAAACAAATTGAAAAAGATGTTATGTTGTACCTTCCAAAAGGAGGTAGTTGCATAACATCTTTTTATTTTCACCAATAGCCTCAATTAAACCATCTAAAACCATTTGAGCTAATAATCTCTTTGTTGTTGAATCAGCTAGATTTAATAATTCTCTTGCTTCTTTATTTGTGATAGTTTCATTTTGATTGATATATTCTAGAAATAGACTTAACACGTTCTTTATCGGCTTTTATCGGCTTTTTATCGGCTTTTTTCTTGAATGATAAAGTAATAAAAGTTCTTTCAACATCATCTAGTCGTTCATCTATTACAGGTTCTTCAAAACCTTCATCATTCCAAACCTTTAGTAATTTTGGGATACCAGAACCTGCTCTTTCACCAATATCAATTAAATTAAATATCTTCATTAAAGTTTTATTTCTAGGATCAGATTCACCACCATTAAGCATTTGATATTTACCAACTCTAATGGAATCATTATCTTGGATTATAACAATGCCTCTAGGAATATAATAATCAGCAAAGGAGAACACTATTAATTCAAAGATTAATAAAAGAGTTGATAATGAATTTGTTGATAAGCATATTCAGTTTATGTTCATGTTTGTTATTTGGCTTATCACATATACTTAATGGATCATTATTAAAAGTTGCATTTACATTTGGAATTGGTTTAATATTTGGCTTTGCTAAAGAATATATTAAAGATTTACATTATCCAGGAGTATCTTTAGATCATAGACTACATAATTCTTTATTATATGTTGTTAGACTTACTTTAATTTAATAGATATAGCTTGAAAGAAAAGTATCAACAAATAAAAAAAGGCTGTTAAGAAACTCAAATAGTTTCTAGCAGCCCCTTTATTTTCTATTATCAAATGCTCTTTTTGATTTACGAATAGATTCTACATAGGTGATATTATGATTTTCTAGGAATTGCTTAAATTCCTTTAAGCCTTGCTTAACATCATCTACCTCAAATTCGATTTCATAATCGATTTTATCATAATAAACACTCTTATCAAAGAAGATTGTGCCAGACTTATATGGCGCACTACAACGGTATGTTTTAAGCTCAGCCATTTTCTTTACAAAATAGGGAAGGTCAATAATTCTTGCATCTAAACCATTTTCTAAATATTCTAAGGCCTTATCCTTAGAAAGAAGAATATGTGTTTCATCAGCACCAACCTCTGCTCTAGTCTTTTTTGTAAGCTTATAATTGGAACCCTTTTGACGAATACGAAGTACTGTTTTTTCTTCAAGTAACTTTGTATCTTCAGTATCAAAATAGTGATTGATTTGTTCGAAAATATTATTTTCTAGACCGAATTCTTTAACTAGTTCATTATATTTATCTTCTGAAATGAATGTTTTGAATTCAATTTCCTTATTTAGATACATGAATTCCACCACCTCTTAAAAAAATTCATATATTTATTATCTAATATTTATAGAGAAAAATCAAGTATTATGGTAAAATAATACCTAAAGTGGTGATAGTATGAAATATAGTGTATTAATTCGTGATGATGATAATTCAAAGAAAATAGCAGAATACATTAAGAAGAATATTAAATATTCTTACGATGAAAATAACCCAGAAATTGTCATAGCTATAGGTGGGGATGGAACTTTACTTGAAGCATTCCATAAATACCCAAATAGCATTGTTTTTGGACTACATACAGGGCATTTAGGCTTCTTTGCAAATTATAATCCAGATGACATAGATTTATTAATCAATGATATTAATAATAATACCTATAAAACAGAGAAAATCCCATTATTATCTATGTTAATAGAGGAATGGAATGGTAATGTATATTATGAGGATGCGATTAATGAGGCAACCGTATTATCTCCTGTGAAAACCTTAATTTTAGATGTAAAGATTGATGATGAAATATTAGAAAAGTTTAGAGGTACAGGCTTATGTGTTTCTACAACGGCTGGTTCAACTGCCTATAATAAATCCTTACATGGCGCTGTTGTTGATCATGATTTAGTTGTTATGCAGCTTGCTGAGGTTGCAGGTATTAATTCTAATGCTTATCGATCCTTAGGCTCACCACTCTTAGTTTCAAGCAAAAGAAGAATCACCTTAGAATCCGATATGCCACTAGAATTATCTGTTTCTATAGATAATTTATCCTATTCCCTTAAGGAATTTAAAAGAATTACCTTCTATTATCAAAATCATTTTATGAATATGGGGTATCATAATCTAGAAGGCTTCATAAAAAGGATTGCTAGAACGTTCATAGATTCAGGAAAATAGTGAAAGCATTTACACCTTTTGATTTCCTTTCGGGGGCGAAAATAATATTGCAAGAAAAATGCAAAAGTGATAGAATAATAATTGCAAAAAAACTATTATTTAGGAGGAATATATTATTATGGCTGTTAAAGTCGCAATTAATGGTTTTGGTCGTATTGGCCGTTTAGCATTCAGACAGATGTTTGGTGCAAAAGGTTATGAAGTTGTTGCTATCAACGATTTAACTTCACCTAAGATGTTAGCAAATTTATTAAAGTATGACACTGCACAGGGTGGTTATGCTGGCAAGATTGGTGAAAACTTACACACAGTATCTTCTAAGGAACCAGTTTTAGCTGAGGATGGCAAGACTGTTGTTACTCCAGGTTCTATTACTGTTGATGGTAAGGAAATCACTATCTACGCTATGCCAAAGGCACAGGATTTACCTTGGGGTGCATTAGATGTAGATGTTGTTTTAGAGTGTACAGGTTTCTATACTTCTAAGGCTAAGGCAGAAGCTCATATTGAAGCAGGTGCTAAGAAGGTTGTTATTTCTGCTCCAGCAGGAAAGGATCTTCCTACAATCGTATTCGGTGTTAATGAGAAGACATTAACTCCAGCTGATACAGTTATTTCTGCAGCTTCTTGTACAACAAACTGTTTAGCTCCTATGGCTGACGCTTTAAATAAGTATGCTCCAATCCAGTCTGGTATCATGTCTACAATTCATGCATACACTGGTGACCAGATGATTCTTGATGGACCACACAGAAAGGGTGACTTACGTCGTGCTCGTGCTGGTGCAGCAAACATCGTTCCAAACTCTACAGGTGCTGCTAAGGCAATCGGTTTAGTTATTCCTGAATTAAATGGTAAGCTAATTGGTTCTGCTCAGCGTGTTCCAGTTCCTACAGGATCTACTACTATTTTAACTGCAGTAGTTAAGGGTAAGGACGTTACTGCTGAAGGTATCAATGCTGCTATGAAGGCTGCAGCTAGCGAGTCCTTTGGTTACAACGAAGACCAGATCGTATCTTCTGATGTTATCGGTATGAGATATGGTTCTTTATTCGATGCAACTCAGACTATGGTTGCTCAGGTTGCTGAGGATACTTACCAGGTACAGGTTGTTTCTTGGTATGACAACGAGAACTCTTATACAAGCCAGATGGTTCGTACAATCAAGTATTTCGCTGAATTAAAGTAATAATATTCTGATTAAAATAAGATTAGCCTGAATTCGTTCAGGCTTTTCATTTGCTCTAAAAATGCTATAATATAAGAAATTTGGAGGTTTTCTATGGATTGGCAAACATTTATCAAAGAAGAAGAAAAAAAGCCATATTGGGCAAATCTTATGACGGCTGTTGATGACGAATATGAAAAATATACCTGCTATCCAGAATATAAAAATATATTCCATGCATTTGATATGACTCCTATGGATAAGGTAAAGGTAGTAATTTTAGGCCAAGACCCCTACCATGAGCCTAACCAAGCTCATGGACTTGCATTTTCGGTTTTATGTGAAAAATTACCTCCTTCCTTAGTAAATATTTATAAAGAAATGGAAAATGATTTAGGTATTAAAATTAACCAGGATGGTAATTTAGATTATTTAGCTAAGCAGGGTGTTCTTTTATTAAATACAGTATTAACTGTAAGAGCACATGAGGCTTTTTCTCATAAAAGCTTTGGCTGGACCATATTCACCGATCATGTAATAGAGGCATTAGATAGACTAGATCAGCCTATTGTATTTCTTCTTTGGGGAGCCCCAAGTCAAAAGAAGAAGGTATTCTTAAAAAATCCGAAGCATTTGGTTTTAGAATCTGCCCATCCATCTCCACTTTCTGCATATAGAGGCTTTTTTAACTCAAAACCATTTAGTAAAGTAAATGATTATTTAAAAAAATCAAATTGTAGTGAAATCATATGGGATAAAAGAAATTATCATTAGATTTTTTTAGGACTATTTTCAAATAGTCCATTTTTTTATTTAGACGAAAACATGTAAACGATTACAAAAAATTGGAAATCGTTTACCCTTTTCAATTTTAAAATTTTCTCGTATAATTAAATCGAAATGACGGTTAGTGATTTTAATATTTCTTATTTTTACTTGGAGGATTAGAATGGAAGAAAAAATCTTAACACCTCAAGAAGAGGTTGACGAGTTAGTTCAAAAGGGTTTAAAGGCTTTAGATGAATACGCTCATTTTACTCAAGAACAAATTGATTACATCGTTGCAAAGTGTTCTGTTGCTGCACTAGACAAGCATGGTGAATTGGCTAAGGCTGCAATCGAAGAAACTGGCCGTGGTGTATTCGAAGACAAGGCTACTAAGAATTTGTTCGCTTGTGAATATGTTACAAACGATATGAAGCGTTTAAAGACTGTTGGTGTTATCCGTGAGGATGATGTTACAGGTATGGTAGAGCTTGCTGAACCAGTTGGTGTTGTTGCAGGTATTACTCCAGTTACAAACCCAACATCTACAGCAATTTTTAAGTCATTAATTTGTATTAAGACTAGAAATCCAATTATCTTTGGCTTCCACCCAAGTGCACAGAAGTGCTCTGTTGAGGCTGCAAAGGTAGTTTATGAGGCTGCGATTGCTGCAGGTGCACCAAAGAACTGTATTCAGTGGATTGAACATCCATCTATGGATGCAACAACTGCCCTAATGCAGCATCCAGGTGTTGCAACAATCTTAGCTACAGGTGGTAATGCAATGGTTCGTGCCGCATATTCTTGTGGTAAGCCAGCACTTGGTGTAGGTGCAGGTAACGTTCCAGCATACATGGAAAAGACTTGTAATGTTCGTCAGGCAGTTAACGATATCGTAATGTCTAAGGCATTTGATAATGGTATGATTTGTGCTTCTGAGCAATCTGTAATCGTAGATGCTGAAATCTATGAGGAAACTAAGGAAGAGTTCAAGAAGTTTGGTGTATATTTTGCAAATAAGGCAGAAAAGAAAAAGCTTGAAGCATTTATGTTTGGTGTAAATTCTAAGGAAGATGCTCCAAATGCTAAATTAAATCCAAATATCGTTGGTAAGTATGCAACTTGGATTGCTAAGGAAGCAGGCTTTGAGGTTCCAGAAAATACTGTAATCATCATGGTTGAATGCTCAACTATCGGTGTATCTGAGCCATTAACTAGAGAAAAGCTTTCACCAGTTTTAGCAATGGTTAAGTCTAACTCTACTCAAGAGGGCTTCGATTTAGCTAAGGCATCTGTATGCTTCAATGGTTTAGGACACAGTGCTGCAATTCATACTGCGTCCCAAGAATTATGTACTAAATTTGGTGATTATATCCCTGCAATTCGTATAATTTGTAATTCACCTTCTACATTCGGTGGTATTGGTAATGTTTATAACTCATTCATTCCATCTTTAACATTGGGCTGCGGTTCTTATGGTCACAACTCTGTTGCTGGTAACGTAGGTCCATTAAACTTATTAAATATTAAGAAAGTAGGACGTAGAAGAAATAATATGCAGTGGTTTAAGATTCCATCTAAGATTTATTTTGAAAGAGATGCCATCGAATACTTACATCAGATGAAGGAAATGAAGAAGGCATTAATTGTTACAGACCGTTCATTAGTTGAGCTAGGTTATGTACAAAAGGTTATTGATCAGCTACAGCTAAGAAGCCCACAGGTTCCATATCAGCTATTCTGTGATGTTGAACCAGATCCATCGATTCAAACTGTATTAAAGGGTGTTGAATTAATGAGATCCTTCGAGCCAGATACAATCATCGCACTTGGTGGTGGATCTTCTATGGATGCTGCTAAGGGTATTTGGTTATTCTATGAGCACCCAGATGTAAACTTCAATGACTTAAAACAGAAGTTCATGGATATCCGTAAGAGAGCATTCCAGTATCCAGAATTAGGTAAGAAGGCAAAATTAGTTTGTATTCCTACAACATCTGGTACAGGCTCTGAGGTTACTCCATTCGCCGTTATTACAGATAAGGTTGAGCACAAGAAGTATCCATTAACAGATTACTCCTTAACTCCAACGGTTGCTATCATCGACCCAGCATTCGTTATGAATTTACCTAGATCTATCGCTGCAGATACAGGTATGGACGTATTAACCCATGCACTTGAGGCTTATGTTTCTACACTTGCTTCTGATTATACAGATGGTTTAGCTATTCAGGCGATTAAGCTAGTATTCAAATATTTAGAGCGTTCTTATAAGAATGGTAAGAATGACCCTGAGGCTAGAGAGAAGATGCATAACGCATCTACACTTGCTGGTATGGCATTCGCTAATGCATTCTTAGGTATGAACCACTCTATGGCTCATAAGGTTGGTGCTGAATTCCATGTTCCTCATGGACGTGCTAACGCAATCCTATTACCTTATACCATTCGTTACAATGGTCAAAAGCCACAGAAGCTTTCTACATGGCCAAAGTACAATTTCTATCGTGCGGATGAAAGATATGCAGAAATCGCTCAGATTTTAGGCTTACCTGCATCTACAATCGAAGAGGGTGTTGAATCTCTAGCTAAGGCAGTTGGTAACTTAGGTAAGGCAGTTGGTATCAAGATGAACTTCCAATCACAGGGTATCGATAGAGATACTTGGATGAATTCTGTAGTTAAGCTTTCTTACTTAGCTTACGAGGATCAGTGCTCTCCAGCTAACCCAAGAGTACCTATGGTTGAGGATATGCAGAAGATCTTACGTGATGCATATGATTCAACGGAATTCTTAGATAAAGAATAATGCATGATGACTCCTTTAGA
This sequence comes from Anaeroplasma sp., assembly GCF_034179385.1. Taxonomy (NCBI): domain Bacteria; kingdom Bacillati; phylum Mycoplasmatota; class Mollicutes; order Anaeroplasmatales; family Anaeroplasmataceae; genus Anaeroplasma; species Anaeroplasma sp. Next base: position 6,293 of record NZ_JAXFPY010000070.1, on the reverse strand, counting down.
AATAAAGGAGTTTTCTTTTTGGAAAATTATGGTAAAATAGGTTGTATTATGGAGGTAACTTATGCTTACAACAAAACAAAAGGTCTATTTAAGAAGCTTAGCCCAAGGTATAAAGCCTGTAGTGCAAATAGGAAAAGAAGGCTTAAGTGATAATTTAATGGAAACCGTTCTCAATTATTTAAAGAAGCACGAGCTTATAAAAATATCTATTTTACAGAATTCTTATGTGACTAAGGAAGAAGCAATTGAATTCTTTAATCAAGAGGAAATAGAATTTGTACAATCCATCGGAAGACAAATCATTTTATATAAGCAAAGTGATGATGCTATAGATCCAATTAAGTTCCCCAAAAAATAATAGGATTATTTTATACAACCCAAACAAATTTGGGTTGTTTTCTTTAAATTCCTCTTATATTTTGCTATAATAGTAATACATTTTAGAAAACGGTAGTGTGATAATATGAAACGATTAATTTTAGTTGATGGAAACTCTCTTATGTATAGGGCTTATTATGGAATGAGTGCAGGTGGTACTCCAACGGCAAATTCTAAAGGCTTATTTACTAATGCGATTTATGGATTTGCTCGAATGATGAATAGCTTAATTATGAATCCATATGATGCTATCTTAGTAGCCTTTGACGCGGGAAAGAAAACCTTCCGTCATGATATGATGGGAGATTACAAGGCCGGAAGAGCACCTATGCCAGATGAATTTCGTATGCAAATATCCTATATCAAAGAATTCCTAGATATTATGAGAATAAAAAGATGGGAACAGGATTTATATGAGGCCGATGATATCATTGGCACAATGGCTAAAAAGGCATCCGATTTAGGATATCATGTAGATATATATTCTTCCGATAAGGATTTATTACAATTAATTAGTGAAAATACTACAGTTCATATGACGAAAAAGGGCTTTAGTGAGCTTGAGGATTTTACCCCTGAGCATTTCTTGGAGGTTTATGGCATACCATACACCTCATGGGTAGATTTAAAGGCTTTGATGGGTGATAAAAGCGATAATTTAGCCGGTGTACCAGGTATTGGTGAAAAAACGGGAGTGAAGCTTTTAAATACCTATGGCTCATTAGAAGGAATATTATCCCATAAGGATGAAATAAAGGGATCTGTTGGCGAAAAGATTAGAGCGAATGTAGATTCTGCGTTATTATGCCAAAAAATGGCAACGATTCTAAGAGATTTCCCTATAGGTATATCTATAGATGAGCTTGACCGCAAGGAAATGGATAAGAATCGATTAATCGAATTCTATACGGAATTAGAATTTAAATCCTTACTTAGGGAATTAACCTTCGATGCACCAAAAATTGAACAAAATAAAATGGAATATAAGGCAATAACCAATGGGGGAGAATTATCGGATATTTTAGAGGATAATTCCGCTATGATTTTTGAAACCTTCGAATATAATTATCACAAAAGTCCGCTTCTAGCGATAGGTATAAAAAATAGTAAGGGTACCTTTGTTGTTGACCCAAATATTATCTTTAATTCTATGGATTTTATGATGTTCTTATCCGATAAGAACAATCATAAAGCCATCTTCGATTATAAAAGAGCCTATGTACTATCGAAAAGATTAGGACTTGAGCTATTAGGTGTAGATTTCGATTTATTACTTGCAACCTATATCCTTAATCCATCTGCCGCAAAAGAAGAATTTAAAGGCATTGCTGATTTTTATGGTATTAGCGATTGCTACTACGATGAGGCAATCTACGGTAAGGGTGCAAAAAAATTCATTCCAGAAAAGAATGTCATCTATTCTCATGTTGCTAAGAAGGTAAACACCCTTTACGCACTTAAATGCGATGCTATAGAAAGATTAAAGGAAAAGGATCAATATCATCTACTTACGGAAATTGAAATACCACTATCCCGTGTTTTAGGTAAAATGGAATTCCAGGGTATGATGGTAGATAAGGAGGAATTAAATCGTCAGGAATATGCATTAAATCAGGATATAAATATTCTTGTTGAAAAGATTTATTCCATCGCGAATCACGAATTTAATATATCCTCCCCTAAGCAATTAGGTACAGTATTATTTGATGAGCTAAAATTACCATATCCAAAGAAAAAGGGACAATCCTATTCTACGGATATTGAGGTATTAGAGGCGATTCGTGAGGCGAGTCCAATTGTCCCATTAATTATTGAATATAGAGCGAAAACAAAGCTTATGTCTACTTATGTGAGTGGCTTAAGAGAAATGATATATCCAGACGATAAGGTGCACACGATCTACCAACAGGCCCTAACCCAAACAGGAAGATTATCCTCTATTGAGCCTAATTTACAAAATATCCCAATTCGTACGGAGGAGGGACATAAAATCAGAAGGATGTTTATACCATCTAGTCCTAAGAATAGCCTATATTCCTCTGATTATTCTCAAGTTGAGCTTAGAGTATTAGCTCATATGGCTAATGTAGGAAAACTAAAGGAAGCCTTCTTAAATGGAGAGGATATTCATACAAGAACTGCTCAGGAGGTTTTTGGCACAAAGGAAGTAACGCCTGAGGAAAGAAGACGTGCTAAGGCAGTAAACTTTGGTATTGTCTATGGCATTAGCGCCTTCGGTCTTGCACAAGATTTACATATATCGAACACTATGGCTTCCGATTTCATTAATAAATATTATGAGGCATATCCAGAAATTAAAGCATTTATGGATGAAACCATCGAATTCTGTAAAAATAATGGCTATGTAAAGACTATGAAGAATCGAATTCGTTATATACCAGATATAAATTCAAAAATATACATGCAAAGGGAATTTGCAAAGCGTACCGCAATGAACGCTCCAATTCAGGGTAGTGCTGCAGATATTATCAAAATTGCAATGGTAAAAATTGATAATGAGCTTGAGGAAAGAGGCTTAAGAAGCAAAATGCTCGTACAGGTTCACGATGAATTGGTCTTTGAGGTAGAAGAAGGAGAAGAGGATGCATTAAGAGAACTCGTAAAAAGAAATATGGAAAATGCAGTCAAGCTTGATGTGCCTCTAATCGTAGATGATTCCTTTGGTAAGAATTGGTATGAGGTAAAATAATGCCAGAGCTACCTGAGGTTGAAACCGTAAAAGAAGTATTAAAACAACATTTAGTTCATAAAACCATAGAATCGATCGATGTATTTTATCCGGGTATCCTTGAAGATCCTATCGATGAATTTTTAAAGAATACCTTGAATAAAACGATAATCGATATCAAACGATATGGTAAATATTTAATATTTGAACTAAATAAAGGTTATCTATTATCTCATCTAAGAATGGAGGGTAAATATTATTATTTAGAGAATTCTTTTATGGAGGATAAGCATATCCATGTCGTATTCCATTTTAAGGACAACTCCACTCTTTATTACAAGGATGTTAGAAAATTTGGTAGGATGAAATATATAGATAACAATATCTATGATGAATTACCATTATCTAAGCTAGGGCCAGATTTAATATTAAATGAGAATATAGATTTAGATGATATATACCATAAAATACATAGAAGCAATAAAACGATTAAGCAACTATTACTCGACCAAGAAATACTTGCAGGGCTTGGTAATATCTATGTAGATGAGGTTTTATTTAGCGCAAGAATTAATCCCAAGAAAAAGGGCTATAGAATTACTAAGAAGAACCTTAAGGATATTCTTATAGAATCTAAAAAGATTTTAACCCTTGCAATTTCCCATAAGGGTACAACGATAAAAAGCTATACATCGAGCTTAGGAGTAGAAGGAGAATACCAAGCATTTTTACAAGTTCACACAAAAAATATATGTCCTAATTGCAAAATGACATTAAATCGTGTTAAAATAGATAAAAGAATGACATATTATTGTAAGAACTGTCAGAGGTGATAGAATGAGAAAGGTCATTGGCGTTACTGGTGGCATATCCTCTGGAAAGAGTAATGTAATATCTATTATAAAAAGACAGGGCTTTAAGGTCATTGATTGTGATTTAATCAATCACAATCTTCAAAAAATAAATATGCCTATTTATAATGCGATTAAAGAAGCATTCGGTAGTTCCTACTTTTTAGATAATAAAGAATTAGATAGAAAGAAATTAGGAGAATTAATTTTTCATAATGAGAATGAAAAACTAAAACTCAATTCTATTTCCCATCCCATTATCAAAGAAGAGGTATTAAAGGAAATAAATCAGGCAGATGGAATCGTATTTGTTGATGTACCCCTATTATATGAGTCAAAATTTGATTCCTTATGTGATAAGGTAATCTGTGTATACCTAAACAAAGAAACACAAATAAAAAGGCTTATGGAGAGGGATCATATAGATTATTCCTATGCAAAAGCTAAAATTGCATCACAAATGGATTTAGATAAAAAAAGGGATTTGGCTGATTATGTAATTGATAGTAAAGGGAGCTTTCAAGAAACATACCGCCAGGTACTAAAAATATTAGAAATGATTAAAGGAGAATAAATTATGGCAGACATTATTACAAGCGAAAACGCAAAATCCTTAGAATTACAAACGCATTATTACAAGGCAAATTATATGGATCTTAAGGAAGAATATATGCATATTCTGAATAAGGCTCATTATAAGATTGTTTCTGAAAATGATGATTACTGCGAGGTATATGCTGAGGCACCTCATATGGAGGTTATCGCAAAGATCACTCAGCTTGAGCCTCAAATCCCTGAAACATCGATCGACTTCGAGGTTCATGCAGACTTCGTTGTTGGTGCAGCAAAAAAGGCTACTACCTTCATTAAGGAAGTATTAGAGGGCTTAGAAGCAAAATTCGAATTCAAGGGCGTTTCCCTTCATAAGTAGGAGTATTGTGGCCCAGAATTTAGTGGCTAGCACATCAAAATTTCATATTTATTCCAGCTTTAATTTATCCACCGATGATATTAGTGCTCTATCCCTTTTATATGCACCATTAATCGGGAATGATGCATTTACGCTTTATATGGCACTTGCTGCCCTTTTAAATCGTAATAATTTAAAAAGCGAGGAAATTATACATCAGGACCTATTCGACATTTACTCCTTGAAGCCTGTCGATTTTTTAAGATCGAAAAATAAGCTCGAGGGAATAGGTCTTTTACTTACATATGAAAAAGACGGGGACTATATTTATGTGCTATTACCACCTCTATCCCCTAAAAATTTTATAAAAGATGCTGTATATGGCTTATATCTACATTCTAAGGTAAGAAAGGAAGCCTATGAGCTAATTAAGAAGCATTTCTTAATTGAAAAGCCAGACGTTTTAGGCTATAAGGAAATCACAAAATCCTTTGATGAGGTTTATTCATCTAGGGTAAGCAGTGATGAAACCTTTGAAAAGTTTAGCTATCTTTTAGGAAAAAATCCGACAAATTATTTAGATATCAAAAATGTAACCTTTGATTTTGATAAATTTGCTAAAGAAATTAATGAGGATTACCTAGAAGCAGGTATCGATAGTACATTTAAGGAGCAAATTATTAAATTATCCTTTGTTTATTTATTCAATGAGCATGATATGGCTACTCTATTTATGGATTCTATCAATAAAAATGGCTATTTTGATTATCGTATACTAAAGAAAAAGGCGAATGTTTTATTTGAATATAGAAGAAATATGAATGCACCAAAGCTTGTTGAAAAGGAGGAATTAGATGGTAAGCCATCCGATTTAGTTTCCTTCTTAGATAACGCATCTCCAAGTAGGGTATTGCAAATGGTGAATCCTAAATACCCGGCAACCTATCTTGCAACCATTAATGAAATTTATAATTCGATTAGCCTTCCTAGGGGCGTAATCAATTGTATGATTATTAAAACCTTAAGAGATAAGGGAGGAGAATTACCACCAGTTACTTATTTCAAAAAGGTTGCTGAATCCTGGATTCAGGATAATATCCTATCCACAAAGGATGCAGTAGTATATATTACTACAACTAAGGAATTAAGACCTTCAAAATCAAGGAAGGATAGTGATTTCTCAAGTCAATCTAAACGAGAAATTGTTTGGAAGGAGGCAAAATAATGGAAAAAATCAAATTACCTGCTGCAGATTTAGAGCAGGTAGATAAATTTGTTACAAGCGTTCAAGAGCTTTTTCCAAAGCATAATGTAAATATTAATAATGTCAATGATTTTGCCTTAATGTATGAGGAAAGAAGACATTGCGCAAGATGCAAGGGCTTAGATTATTGCAAAAACAATGAGAAAGGATATTGCCTTTCAGTAAACGAATTTGATGAATTCTCAATAGAAGAATGCAAAT
>NZ_JAXFPY010000106.1:0-2560 GCF_034179385.1 Anaeroplasma sp. | reverse complement strand
AACAATCTTTTAAGAATGCTTTAAGAAAATTGATTATTAAATATAAGTCAGCTTAATAAGCATTAAGGAGGTAATTATGCCTAGACGTCCTTATTGTAATAAAGAGATGGAAGAATTATTTGATGGTGAATGGGAATGCCTTAAATGTGGAGAAACATTCGCTGATGTTGGATTTGGTCGTGATCATATCAGACCACAATCAGAATTAGATGCAGATACTGATGACAATGCAGAAGATTGGTAAAATGTGAGGTATAGGAATGGATAAGTTTTATAGATTAGAAAGATATTTGGTAGGAAAGAAGGATGATTTTACTTTGTCATTCAAAGAACTTGAAGGCATTTTAGGTTTTCCATTATCAAATTCAGCATATAAATATACTGCATATTGGTCTCCAACTGAAACACATACAATGGCTGTAGCTGTATTAGAAAAAGGATATAGAATGTATCCTGACTTAAGTGCTCTTACTATTAAATTTGTTAAGGTTGGAAAGAAGCCAAACGCTTTATCTTCTCCACAGGTAGTACATAAGGTAGAAAAGAATGAGAGTTCTTTTACTGTAGATGGTATTGAATATCGTATGGTTAAAAATCCCTATACCAATGGACCAATGATAGCTAGAGTAGATGGTTTTGACATCGAGAATAGAAAAGAAATATGTAGAATCATCTTACTTGCTAACGGTTGGACTAAAGCTATGTTTGGTGATAAGATTACGAATGAATTAGAACGTCAAGTCAGTAAACTATTAAATGGCGAAATTAAATTAGTGGTAAATAATCAAGAAATTAATAATGAGCCTAAGATAATATCAACTGCTATAAAAGGTAAAAAGGTAGATATTATAAAATATGTGGATAAATTCTATGGTATTTACCATGCTGATAAAAATGGTAGATATATGTCCTATGATCATATAAGAAGTGTATTTTTAAAATATAGAAAGGATGAAACAAAAAGGGATTTAATCACATTACATTTGTATGCTTACCTAGCAAGCTGGGGAATGTTAAGAAATTCATTTTTAATGCAAAAAGATTATTTATTTTCAAGACCTATAGTAGATGTTTTGTGTAGCGATAAATATGATTCCTTAATTAACTTTAATCCCTTTGGAGAAGTTACCAATCAAGATATTCGATTGATTCAAGAAGTAGCTTTTCTAATTAGAAATAATTATGCTGGAAAGAAATACTTTTCTGAAGGAAGTGAGGAATTAAAAACTATCGATAATGTTACGGATACTTTAGTGTCAAAAATTATGCTAGGTACACTTGGTTGTACGGTTGCTTATGATAGATATGTTAAGCAAGGATTAGCAAGCCTTAATATGACTCAAAAGATGGGTTCACAATCAATAAAAGAATTATGTGCTTTTGCTAAAGCGAATGAAGAAGAAATAAAAAAAGAAATATCAAAGCTAAATGATTTATATACTCCAATGAAAATTATAGATATGTATTTTTTTGAAAAAGGATTTGAGGAAGAAGAAAAATAATAAGATGGGAGGCTCTAAAATGAATGATTTTGAGGGACTAGAACTTTTAAAAGATATTGATAATCTACTTGGAATATTTGATTATTTAGAGCCTAGATATCTAGAGATTATTTCATATCGAAATAACTTTGATAATGAATTCAAAACATATGAAGATATTGGTAATGTATATGGTTTAAGTAAAGAACGAATTCGCCAATTAGAAAAGATTGCTACTAATAAGCTAAGATATCGATTTATAAAAATAAAAGCAAAAGCAACTCTAGAAAAAGTATATAACTATATAACAAATAGCACAAAGCTTGCTTATATAACCATTGATACTTTATTTAATTTCCTAGGTGATAAAACAAAAGCCTTTATGCTAGCATATCTATACGGTTTAACTAATTTTCATATAATATACGATAAAACCCATAAAATAATATATGATAAAAACATAACTAACATTATTGGTGCTTTAGTTGATATAGTCGATGTATTAAAGTATTCTTATACAATTCAGGAATTTAATGAATTGCCATATTCAGCCCAAGCAATTGTAAAAAAAGAGTTCCTTTTTACACATGATGTTTATAGAAAAAGAGGTATAAAAGCATCAAAAGAGGTTGTGGATGTTATTAAGAGAATGTTTCCTTTAGGCTTTAGGCCAAGCAATAAGGAGCAATTAGATATATTAAATGCTGAGCTAAAAAAATACAATCTTATTTTTGATGATTATAATTCAAGAGAATTATTTGGGATATTGGATAGAGAAGATTTTTGCTTAATAGATAGAGGAACATATATCCATAAGGATTCTATTATAATGATTCCCGATTCATTGTTAGATAGAATTCTTATTGAAATAAAAAACTCAATTGGCAACATTTATTATAAAGATTTGTATGAACAATTTAAGAATGAATTAATTGAATTAGGGATAAATAATTATTATTACTTAAAAGGAATAATTGATTTATATTTAGATGATGATTATTCAAAAACAAAGAATTATATCGTTCATAATAATGTATGCCCTAAAAAAATTCTTATGCCTTCGATTGAATACGATGAAC
>NZ_JAXFPY010000039.1:0-4511 GCF_034179385.1 Anaeroplasma sp. | reverse complement strand
TTTAAAGCATTTATCTCTAAAAGGACAGTTAGAACAATCTTCGCATTCATAAATTTCTTCCTCGCGACCATATTTGTTTCCTCTAACAGGCTTTTTACATTTAAATATAAATTTTTTATTATTAGGACATATTAAATTTCCTGTAGATTACGCCACGCTATAAAAAATGGAAAATTCAAATGTGGAAAAGACATTACTAAATTTGGAAAGCAATGGGTAATAACCATAGAAGCAATGGTTCGCGAATACGGAGAGCCAAAACAATAATTGCTATTTGAGAAAAATGAAAAATAGAAGATTACGATAATGTATATTCGCTATGGATGACTTCTATATTTATCTTTTAATATTCGGCATTGGTGCTATAATAGAAATATATTTGGAGATAAGTGTATTATGGAAAAGAAAGCTTTAACAAAGGAAAAAATACATAGAAATATAGCATTAACTACTACAGTGATTGTAATCATTGAAGCTATTTTAATTACATTAATTATTGTTCGAGGTACATATTATTTGTTATGGACTCCTTTTGTTTTTGTTATCGTTTATGGCTTTGCCTTATTTATGGATTTAGGTAAGCTTAGGGATTTAAAGGAAGAAGAGCTTAATAAAAAAAACGATGAAGAGAAGGTAGAACCTATTTCATCTTCTAGCGAAGATATAGAAGAATAGAAAATTCGGCTAAAATGAATTAGCCGAATTTTCTATTTTTTCGTGAATTATGGGCAAACGTTTACACCTGATTTTACACAACAAAGACTCCTCTCAATATTGTATTTCGGGGTATCCAAATGTATAATTTTAGAGGCTAGGGGGGATAACAGAATAAAAACAAGAAAGAAGGCGTGTGAAATGAGTGAATATAAAGGATGGGCTGGATTTAAAGGCTCTAAATGGAAAGATTCAATTGATGTTAGAGATTTTATTCAGATGAACTATACAGTCTACGAAGGAGACGAAAGCTTCTTAGCGGGTCCAACAGAGGCTACTAAGGTGCTTTGGAAAAAGGTTTCCGACCTACAAAAGGAAGAAAGAGCTAAAGGCGGAGTCTTAGATATGGAAACAGAGGTAGTTAGCTCTTTAACTGCATATGGTGCGGGCTATATCGATAATCAAACCAAGGATTTAGAAAAGGTTGTTGGTTTACAAACAGATAAGCCTTTAAAAAGAGCATTTATGCCATATGGTGGTATAAAGATGGCTGAACAGGCATGTACTACATATGGATATACACCATCTCCAAAGATTCATGAAATCTTTACTAAGTATCATAAAACTCATAATGATGGAGTTTTTGATGCTTATACTGAAGAAATGCTACATTGCCGTCACAATAAGATTATAACAGGCTTACCAGATACTTATGGTAGAGGTAGAATTGTTGGTGATTATAGAAGAGTTGCATTATATGGTATTGACTTCTTAATTGAACAAAAAAAGAATGATTTAAAATATACAGGCTTACGTAGTATGGATTATGAAACTGTTCAGCTACGTGAGGAAATTGCAATGCAGATCCGTGCATTAAATGAAATGAAGATTATGGCATCTGTTTACGGATTTGATATTTCAAATCCTGCAACAAGTGCAAAGGAAGCATTCCAATGGTTATATTTTGGTTATCTTGCAGCTATTAAAACACAAAATGGTGCAGCCATGAGTGTAGGTAGAGTTTCTACATTCTTAGATATTTATATTCAAAGAGACTTAGAAAATGGTGTAATTACTGAGGCTGAGGCTCAGGAATTAGTAGATCATTTTGTTATGAAGCTTAGAATGGTTAAATTCGCAAGAATTCCATCCTACAATCAGCTATTCTCTGGAGACCCAGTTTGGGCAACACTTGAGGTTGCGGGTATGGGTGGAGATGGTCGTCCTCTAGTTACAAAGAACGACTTCAGATTCTTACATACACTACAAAATATGGGACCAGCACCAGAGCCAAACCTAACGGTTCTTTGGTCTTCTAGATTACCAGAAAACTTCAAGAAGTATGCATCATTAATTTCTGTTGAGACATCTTCCGTTCAGTATGAAAATGACTGTGTCATGAGACCAATTTGGACAGATGATTATTCTATTTGTTGTTGTGTTTCTGCAACACAAACAGGAAAGGAAATGCAATTCTTTGGTGCTCGTGCAAACCTAGCTAAGTGCTTATTGTATGCAATCAACGGTGGTGTTGATGAGATTACACATCAGCAAGTAGGTCCACAGTATTCTAAGATTTTATCTGATGTGCTTTCCTATGATGAGGTTATTACAAAATATGATCAAATGATGGAGTGGTTAGCAGAAATTTATGTTAACACATTAAATGTAATTCACTTCATGCATGATAAATATTACTATGAAGCTGCAGAAATGGCTTTGATTGATACAAACGTAAGAAGAACCTTTGCAACAGGTATCGCAGGCTTCTCTCATGTAGTAGATTCCTTATCTGCAATTAAGTATGCGAATGTTACAGTAGTAAGGGATGAGGAAGGTATTGCAACGGATTTCAATATTGAAGGTGATTTCCCAAGATATGGAAATGATGATGATAGAGCGGATGAAATCGCAGTATGGCTATTAAAGACATTCTTAGCAAAGATTTCTCGCCATAATACCTATAGACATTCTGAACCTACAACTTCGATTTTAACGATTACCTCAAATGTAGTATATGGTAAGGCAACAGGCTCTATGCCAGATGGACGTAAGCGTGGTGAGCCATTATCTCCAGGTGCAAACCCATCCTATCGTGCAGAGAAGAATGGTCTACTTGCATCATTAAATTCTGTTGCGAAGCTTCCATATGAATTCGCACTCGATGGTATTTCCAATACACAAACCATTAATCCTAATGCTTTGGGACATAATGATACAGAAAGAAAGAACAATCTTACTCAAATTCTAGATGGTTATTTCGATCAGGGTGCGCATCATTTAAATGTAAATGTATTTGGTACAGAAAAGCTTATTGATGCAATGAATCATCCAGAAAAGGAAGAATATCAAAACTTTACAATTCGTGTATCTGGCTATGCAGTTAAGTTCATTGACTTAACTAAGGAGCAGCAGCTAGACGTTATTGCTCGTACTTGTCACGAAAGCTTATAAAAATATGAACGCATACTATTCAAAATTTGAATCCTTTGCGTCTGTAGACGGACCTGGTGTTAGGTCCGTCCTATTTCTTACAGGCTGCCCATTTCGCTGTATATATTGTCATAACCCAGAGACTTGGAGTGAAAAGGGAAAAGAAATATCCCCTGAAGAAGCATTTAAAATGTTATTGAAATACAAACCCTATTGGAAAAACAATGGAGGAATTACTATTTCAGGTGGAGAACCCCTATTACATTTAGATTTTTTAATTGAATTATTTAAATTATGTAAGGAAAAGGGAATATCTTGCTGTATTGATACTGCTGGAGGTCCTTTTACAAAGGAAGAGCCATTCCTTTCTAAATTTAATGAATTATTAAAATATACCGATTTATTCTTAATGGATATAAAAGCTATAGATGATAAATTACATAAGATAATCACAGGAAAAACAAATAAAAATGTAATAGAGATGTTTCAATATTTAAACGAAAAGAATGTTCCTATATGGATAAGATATGTATTAGTACCTGGATATACAGATTCTTTAGAGGTATTAAATTCTACAAGGGATTTTATAAATACTTTATCAAATGTAAAAAGAGTTGAGGTATTACCTTATCATCCTTTTGGAATGCCGAAATATGAAAAGCTAGGAATTCCATATAAATTAAAGGATACCAATATGCCTACAGAGGAATCCGTAAATTTTGCAAAAGAGATTTTAGAAAAGATATAAGAAATAATTCCAATTATATAATAAGAGCGCAAACGAATATCCTTATAAAAGGGGAGAGGTGCCCCAAGTGTTAGGTATCGTCTAGACGAAAAACCCAGCACATATTTAAAATTCGAGACTTTTACAATTCTAGTTGTAGGAGTCTCTTAATTTTTTTAGGTGGATATCACTGATTCAGGCATTGATTTTGCATTTATTGGTTGTACTTTGTAATTTTTAAAACAATTTATAGATATTCTATTTTGCTTTTCCGCAATTCCTATTGTATAATATGTGAGAACGCTGGATTAGCACAGCTGGTAGTGCAGCTCCCTCGTAAAGAGCAGGTCGTAGGTTCGAGTCCTATATCCAGCACCATATAACGAGCATAGGTTTGATACAATGATTTCGGTCAGTGTCAAGCCTTTTTTGTTGGCACAAAGGCAAAAATTCCCTTTCCGCCAGTATCTAAGAGATCAGAATAGGCAAAAATAGGAGACTGCTGAAAAAGTCTTTATGATTTAGAGGTATGCAAAACATATCTCTTTTTCTTTATTTTTATTAGTTTTTAATTACTAGTTTTCCTAGTATTTTATACTAAATTATGGTATAATATAAATATAGAAATGAGTGATGAAAAATGATTAAACAAGAGTCTTTAATATTAAGCCCATATATTGCTTTATATGATATTATT
>NZ_JAXFPY010000038.1:0-21101 GCF_034179385.1 Anaeroplasma sp. | reverse complement strand
TTAAATCAATTGGAAAAGATCCCGGGTTGAATATTGAAATTAGACCAGGATGGATATCTATATCAATTTCTGGGTAATTTTCGTAATAAGCATGAGCAAATGCATTTACAACCATTTCTCTTATTGCCTTAATAGGAATTTCAGGTGTTTCGATTCTCTTTCTGTCAATTTCAATCTTCCAATTAATATGATTTGAAATATACGTTACTGCTTCATTGATTAATGAATAGATATTTCCCTTTATCATATTTAAATCTGTGAAAGTTATTTTCTTATCAGTAGCATAACATGCAAGTTTTAAACTGACATTAGCATTTTTTCCAAATAAAGCTTTCCCAGCATTGATGATTTTTCCATCTTTAATTAATTCAAGAATAGTTAATAATTGTTCTTTATCATAATTACCGAGAGTCAATCTTCCGCAATTTACTGATTCGTTATAATATTTTTGAAGAGCAATATCATCTATATCATCAATGGTACAGTCCGAAACTTTACTTTCCCAATCTAAGGAATAATTATTGTTTTGCACCAATCTAATTAATTCATCTCTTGTCATTTTTCTATTTGTGGAGCCAACTCTAATAAGAAAATTCCCAAATGCGCTATAAGGTTTTTGTGTTCCCGAAAAAGACACTTTAATAACATCAAGTCCTTCATAGCTAATAGGAACTACAGAAGGGATGATCTTAGGATCAATATCTCTCATAAGTCCATCAACAACAGTTTTTATCGTGGAATCCTTTACGATTTGGCCTTTTACTTCGCCATTATCTTTTACGCCAAAATAGAGTTCCCCATATCCGTGCTTATTTAAAATAGAAACTATTGATTCTATTGCTTGGTGTAATTCTCCTGTGGTTTCTTTAAATTCCAATATTTCTGATTCGATTCCTAAGTTCATAATTATATCCTCCTTTAGTCACTAATATTATATCATACGTCACTCTATTTGTCACTCTATTTGTCACTCTATTTGTCACTCTATTTGTCATTTATTTTATCGTTTTGTAAACTTTTGATAAAAGCGCAAAAAAATTTAGATTAATGGCTACATCTCTCAACCAAAAAAACAACCAGAAAGCAACCAGAAAAAATACATTTACATTTATACAAAATGAGGGAATAAATGAGGGATAACCTGTGATGATGAAATCAATTTATTGGAAATCGTGTATACCGTTAGCACCCCTACTTTAAATCGTGTAAAATTTTTAGCACCCTAGCCTTAAATCGTGTAAGCATGACTATGAGCTTCTAAACATCTTTATAATAATTATCTATATATAAACAAAAAAAGAACCCAGAATTACCTTCTATCTGAGTTCACACCTATTCTAAACGCAAAAAAAGGCTTGATAACTATGTATCAAACCTATTCTACTAATATGGTGGAGATGATGGGAATCGAACCCATGTATGCAAACTAATTCAGTATGCTTTCTACATGCTTATCTTACCATAAATTTTCATCAGCCCTAAGCTGGTAAGACGACCAAAAACTGACTACACTCTATTAGATTCATTTTTATTGTTAGAGTAGCACAATAAAAATATATTCTGCTAGGATAAAACCCAAAGCCAATATGCACAGAAAACACATTGGGTGGGCCGCTTATATTCTATTAGCAAGCGTAAGCAAAGTTAGCTGCACCGTTGTTACGAGCTGCTAAGAATGCATAATCGTTTTCTTTTTCTGCGGTTCTTAAACCTCGACGTTTTTAAAGGAGTCTACTCCTGCATGCTTACATACCTTCATAACTCACAGCGAATCCAGTACATCCCCATTTATTCTATTGCAATATCATTATATTCAAGTTTTTTTATTTTGCAACTAACGATAAGAATTTTTATATTCTTTTTCTATTCTGATTTTTGCATCTTTTTCCTTTATTGCTTCTCTTTTATCCTGAAGCTTTTTTCCTTTTGCAAGTCCTATTTCTACTTTAACTAAGGAACCTTCAAAATAACATCTAAGTGCAACAAGAGTCAAGCCCTCCTGCTTGATTCTTGCTGCAAGCTTAATGCATTCCTTTTTATGTAATAATAATTCTCTTGATCTTAATTCATCATGATTAAATATATTCCCAAATTCATATTTTGCAATGAACATATTCACAATCCAAGGTCTATTATTTTTCATAATTACATAAGCATCATTAATATTACAGTGGCCATTTCTTATGGATTTTATTTCTGTACCCATAAGCTTAATGCCAGCTTCATATTTTTCAAGGATAAAATATTCAAATGTAGCCCTCTTATTGGTACAAATAACCTTCATAAGTATCACCTATTTCAATAATTCTTTAAATAAATCGATATCCTCTTCTATTGTTTTTAAAGAAGAAATCCAAAATTCCTTTTTTGTTATATCGATATCCATAGTTAATGCGACATCTTCCGCATCCATTATACAAGTATTTTTTAACATTTCATCATACTTTTTTACAAATTCTTCTTTGTTTTCCATATATTTTGCATATAATCCCTTGGCATATAGCAATCCAAAGGCATATGGCCAATTATAGAATCCATTCGATGCACTATAATAATGGCTTTTACATAGCCACATATATGGATGTAAATATTTTTTATCTAGACCATCACCATAGGATTCCTCTTGTGCCTTTAGCATAAATTGATTCATATCCTTTGCGCCAAGTGGCTTAGCTATTTCTGTATCACATACCATATTTTCAAATAAATATCTAGATAAAATATCTACGACACATTGTGTATCCTCTTGTAAGGAATTTTCAACTACAGTAAGCTTTTCCTCTTTATCCTTTACCTCATCGATAAGCTTTTTACTCATTAAGGTTTGGCATAGAATCGATGCAGTTTCAGCAAGCTGCATAGGGTAGTCCTGATTTAATGGTAGAGAATCCTTTAAAACCTCATTGTGGTATGCATGACCAAGCTCATGTGCTAGAGTTTGAATATCGGACATAGCCCCAGTGAAGTTCGTCAATACCCTAGATTCACCGATTGGTGTAATTCCGCTACAGAAAGCTCCACCAACCTTACCCTCACGTGGTAATACATCAATCCAACCCTCATGGAAGGCCTTATAACCCATTTCATATAAACGAGGAGAAAAGGATTTATAAACATCTAATACTTCCTTTTCTGCTTCTTGGTAGGTATATGTTTTTGTAAGTTTTCCCATAGGGGCAAATAATTCATAAAATGGTAAACCATTTTTATAGCCTAATGCTTCTGCTTTAGCCTTAAAATATTCCCTAAATTTAGGAAGCTCCTCTTTAATTGCATCAATCATTGCATCAAGAGTTTCCCTTTTCATATGATTATGAACTAAAGCCATATCTAATATAGAATCATAGCCTCTTAGGGATGCCATAATATTCGCTTCTCTTTTAATATTATTTAATCCCATGGCAACAGATTCCTCTATAGCTTTATAAGCCTTTAATTCAGCCTTATATGCATTGTATCTGACATCCTTATTGCTATCATAGGCAAGATTTCTAACCATAGATAGGGGCATTTTATCTTTAAAGCCCTTCACCTTAATCGATAAATTACTCGTTAAATTCGATTGTAAATCACTCCAGCTTGAGGATGCAACCATAGATAGCTTAGAGTAAAGAATTTCTTCCTTTTCAGATAGCATATGGGATGCTTGCTCCTTCGTTTTTTCTAAAAGATATTTATATTCTTCTAAGAAGGCATCTTTTTTAACTAATGCATCGATATCCTTATCCATTAAAAATCTTTTAAATTTTACATTTGCAGGTATAGTTTCCTGAAATAACATTTGAAGCTCCTGAAGCTCTTTAAGAGATTCTCTATCATTTACATCTACACTTGTTTTTAATGAAGAATAATTAAACATTTTAATCGCTAATATATTTAATTTTTCCTCTATTTTTAAATATTCTTTAATGTCATTTTCCTTAAAATCTGACATTAAACTATTTTCTTTATGGATGAATCCTTTCAATTCTTCCTTATCCTTCTTATATTCCTTTGAATCTAAGGAAGTATAAAGCTTATTCAAATCCCAATTCATATTCATAATTAACCTCCTAATCGACTAAGATAAAATCGATTCTTCTTTCTTCCTTGCTAGCGAAGGAAACCTTAACTCTTACCCTATCACCTAAATGATATGTATTTATTCCATTACTTGCACTCATCGTGTGCTCATTATATTCATAATAGCCTTCCATATCTCTAAATGCAATTAATCCTTCAATACCAAAATCAATTTCAGCAAACATACCGAAGGATGTAATAGAGGTAATGGTGGCATTATATTCCTCATATAAATGAGATTCCATATACCAAGCATATAGCATATCATCTACTGCTCTTTCACAATCTACCGCATTTCTTTCGGATTTTGAATTCCTAACCGCAATATCAGGGATAATAGCCTGATATTTTCTTATATCATGATCTAAATTATCCGGATGTAGGAATAATTTCTTTATCATCCTATGAACCATTAAATCTGGATATCTTCTGATAGGAGATGTGAAATGACAATAATACTTCATCGCAAGACCATAGTGCCCTAGACATTCGCTCGAATACTTTGCCTTCATCATACTTCTTAGAAGCATTGTATTAATGATGAAATGATTTGGATGATCCTTAATCGATTCAAGCAAGCTTTGAATCTCCTTAGGATGAATATCATTTTGGATATTTTTAACAGGAATCTTCATAGATGCAATTTGATTAAATGTATTATGAAGCTTTTCTTGATCTGGCTTTTCATGAATTCTATATTCGCATGGCAAATTCATAACAGACATATGATATGCAACCGTTTCGTTCGCCTGAAGCATAAAATCCTCAATGATTCTTTCAGCCTCATCCTGGCATCTTTTATGAATTTTCTTTGGTGAGCCATCTTTATTTAATTCAAATTTATATTCTTCACTTTCAAATTCGATTCCACCCTTTTTATGACGTATAGCTCTTAGTATATGAGATAATTCTAGCATATCTAAAATCATAGGGTAGATATCTATATATTCCTTGATGACATCCTCAGCTCCCAAAATCATTTGGTTTACCTTATTATAGGTCATACGATGATGGGATTTTATTACACCCTCAACAATTTCATAATTTATAAGCTTACCCTTTGGATCAATTTCCATTAAGCAGGATAGAACCAAACGGTCTACTCCTTCATTTAAGGAGCAAATACCATTCGATAGCTTATGAGGAATCATTGGAATTACTCTATCTGCAAGATATACAGATGTACCACGGGATAAGGCATCAGAATCGAGTGGTGAGCCCTCCTTAACATAATGGGATACATCCGCAATATGCACCTCTAGATGATAATTCCCATTCGAATTCTTTTCTAGATAGATAGCATCATCAAAATCCTTAGAGTCATCGCCATCTATGGTGATGACATTTAGATTTCTAAAATCACGTCTTTCGAAAATTTCTTCTATTTTTACTGTATCTGGTATTTCCTTTAATTCTTCTACTGTCTCTTCGCTAAAAGGCATTTTAAAGCCATATTCTAAGGCTATTTCAGATATTTCAATACCAGGATCATCTGGATGTCCAATAATCTCTTTAATTTTACCCTTAATAGAGTAGCCCTTCTGATATTCGATATCACAAGATACAATCTCACCAGGCTTTGCCCCATTTAAATCCTCAGGATTTATATCTACTACAACCTTAAAGGAATTCATAGTAGATACCACCTTATACTTAGGGTATTTTTTACCCTTAAGCATAAGCTTACCAATGACGATCTTATGTGCTCTTTCTATGACATCATAAACCGCTGCACCCTTTAATTTATCATCATATCCCGTAGGGAATATATGGCATATATCCCCATCATATGCAGTACCTATATCATCCTTTGAAATATAATATTCGATATCCTCTCCATCAACCTTAGCAAATGCATAGCCCTTATCCTTTACATCTAGGGTTGCGACCTTCAGTATGGTATAAATATCATAAAATGAAGAATAATATATTTTATTTTCTTTCACTAAGGCATTCAAGCATGCCTTAAGCTCCTTAGGATTTGACTTCAATATTCTCGCTAATACATGAAATTGATAGATATGCTCATCCTTTATTAAGGATAAAAGTAAATCTTCATCAACAGGTGAATATTCCTTAGATTTCTTTTTAGAAGCAAGCTTATATAGCTCAAGATTCTTTAAATATTTTATTTCTCCACTTAAAACTAAGCTATCTAAGTCATCTTCTATGTCTTCTATATTTAAATTTAATGATTTTGCAATTAAATCCTTAGATAAAGCATAGGATTTTAGAGTTTTTTTGATTTCTTCTTTTATTTTTTTCTTTTCCACTAAGCTTACCTCCTTTACAATTTTATTATAAGAAAAATGAGGATTTTCGCAAAGAAAATCCTCATGCACATTATCTTGTATGTAAGAATACGGAAACTAGAACTAATGCAACATAAATTACAGCTAAGCCAGCTGTTGTTCTTTGCATGAATAATTCTACGCCTCTTGTCTTTTGGTTCTTAAATAGGTCTGACTTGCTACCATTGAAGGCATCATTAATGTCGTCCTTAGATCCCTGAAGCATTACAATAACGATAAGTAGGATTGAAGCAATCGTTACGAAAATATCAATTATAAAGTTTTGCATATGAACACCTCCAAATCAAGCTACTTGATTATTATACTGAAAATGCATTCTTAAATCAAGCATAAATCCAATTATTTTACAACTTTAAGAATAAGTTTTGGCTCTATTTTATCTTTTCCTAGCTTGTAAGCATCAAAAACACATTTAGATTCTAAAGAAATGTCTTCTTTGTTGGAATGAATATAGGCTAAAGGCTCACCCTTTCTAACATAATCACCAACCTTTTTATTTAAAACAATACCAACCGCATGGTCGATTACATCATCCATCTTCGCTCTACCTCCACCCAAATACATAGCGGCATGACCGATGGCTAAAGCATCAATTTTTGTTACATATCCATCATGATTTGATACTACTTCCTTAACATATTTTGCCTTGGTGAATTTATCTGGATTTAACACGTAAGATCCATCTCCGCCTTGGGCTTCAACGAGCTCAACAAATTTATGTAGGGCTTCCTTATTTTCGATTTGCTTATGAGCTAATGAAAGAGCCTCAGAATGAGACTTAACAAGACCGGAATCTAAAATTAATTCTGCAGAAACCTCCATACATAATTCTGTAAAGTCCTTAGGCCCATGGCCATTTAAGGTGTCGATAGCCTCAATAACCTCTAAGGAATTACCAACGGCAAGTCCTAAAGGCTCATCCATATTCGTAAGTTCTGCACTCATCTTCTTACCACACATTTTACCAATGGATACCATAAGCTCTGCAAGCTTTGTAGCCTGGTCTAAATCCTTCATAAAGGCACCACTACCAACCTTTACATCCAAAGAAATTACATCCGCACCGGATGCAAGCTTCTTACTCATAATAGAGGATGCAATGAGTGGGATAGATTCTACTGTTGCAGTAACATCTCTAAGTGCGTATAGCTTTTTATCTGCAGGGGCTAGAGATTTTGTTTGTCCGATTAAAGCAATTCCAATACGGTTTACCTGATCGATAAAATCCTGCTGGCTTATGGATATATTATATCCTGGGATGGATTCAAGCTTATCGAGTGTACCACCGGTATGGCCTAAGCCTCTACCACTCATTTTTGCAAATTTAATACCTAAGGATGCAACAAGTGGGGCAACTACTAAGCTCGTCTTATCCCCAACACCACCTGTAGAGTGCTTATCTACCTTAACCCCTTTAATCATAGATAAATCTAGAATATCACCACTATGAAGCATTGCCTTAGTCATCCAGGTTGCTTCTTCATCATCCATTCCTCTAAAATATACTGCCATATTAAAGGCGCTCATTTGATAATCCATTACGGTATCGCCCTTAGTAAAGCCATCTACCATAAATTTAATTTCATCTTCGGTAAGCTTATTACCGTTTCTCTTTTTTTCAATAATATCTACTGCTCTCATAAAAACTCCTTAATCTAAGGCGTTATACACGCCTAAAATTTCAATTTGAAAGCTTTCCTTTTTAAGCTCATCTATGAGCATATAAAGCTTTTCTAGTTCTTTGTCGCTTAATGTAGTTTCCATATAGAAATTATAGACACCCAAATCTTTTTTAGATGGTCTTGATAGAATCGAATTTAAATTGATATTGTATTCATGAAATTTACTTAAAATATCATATAAAAGACCTGGACGGTCCTCCTTGGAAAATACGATTAAAGAGGTATTAAGCTTACCTCTATATTCCAACTTTTTTGGATTCTTTGTTACAATGAAGAATCTGGTTTCATTATTTTTTGAATCGGCAACATGATAATGGATCGTCTTATAGGAGCGATTCTTTAATACATGCATAGGAATAATTGCTCCATATTCCAAATTTGCACCATCGAGCTTATCTGCACTTTCAACATTGCTATCGGTTTTAATAACTGTAAAATCATGCTCTAAAATAAAGCTTAGGCACTGGCCAAAGGCTTTAAATTGACAAAATATAGTTTTTACATCATCTATAGATTTTGCGTTTGTCACAAAGGCAAAATCTATATTTAGCTTTACCTGATCGATAATGAATAAATTCTTTTGAATGATGGTATCTAAGGATTCCATAACAAAGCCATCAAGAGTGTTTTCAAATGGTAAGATCGCATTTGTATTTTCATCCACTGCAAGTGCAGTTTTTATGATTGTAGGACAAAATACCTTAGTAATATCTACTATATTCTTTTCTTTTAAATAATCATCTAAGGCAACATCACAATATGTATTCTTAGGACCTAATACTGCTATTTTCATATATTTCTCCTTCGTATAACGGAACCATTTTATAACCCTCTTTTGGGTCAAAGGAATAAACACTCCTTTGCTTATCATCCTTTAAGATAAAATATTTTATACCATCTACAACTAAGCAGCAATCCTCCTCTATTCCAAAGGATAATAGCCCATAATCCTTGATTTCGTCATTGTAAAATATTAAATCCTCATTTTGATAGTGAGGACACATGCTGATATTTAATAAAGATAATCCATGAACCATTTTGTAATTATAATTATGGTAATTATCACTATACATATACTTATCCCCCATAGATACATTACAAAATAGCATTGCACCTGCAGAGGAACCTGCATAAATTATATTCCTGTCCTCATATTTTTTTAATATTTCATCGAATTTCTTTTCCTTGAAATAAGCGATTAAATCATCACTTAATCCACCACCGATATAAAGCATATCGGATATTTTAAGTAGCTCCTCAAATTGTTCTTCATTTTGATAGGTTAAATCGATAATCTTACAATTTAAGCCTTCCATTAAGCTATGGAATTTTAAAATGGATTTATCGATATCCTTTCTAGCAAAGGGACAATAAAGCACGGTTGGTGTTTTCGCTTTTGTAAGCCCAAGTAGCTTTTCTTCAATACGATTATTTACTTTTTCTCTATTTACCTTACCACCAATAAGTGCATATATTGCCATACATTTACCTACTTCTTTTCTGCAACTAACCTATAAATTGGTCCGAGCTTAGACCATTTATCCTCAAATTCTGTAGTGATATTGTCTGGGTATTTTTCTTTTTCTTTATGCAAATCAAGACAAATATCATGAATAGCCCAGCCATTCTCATTAAAGGATTCTAAGGAGAATTCAAAGAAATGACGATTATCTGTTTTTTGTTCTATATCACCATCATCCTTAAGGATAATCTTATATTGATCTAGGAATGTCTTATAGGTCAATCTTCTTTTTGCATGACCACTCTTAGGCCATGGATCAGAGAAATTTAGATAGATTTTAGAGACCTCCTTAGCATCAAAATAATCCGTAATTTTTGCTGCATCCATAACAGAAAGCTTTAAATTGGGAATATCCTCCTCCATTGCCTTTTCAAGAGCTCTTAATAGCACCGAATCAAATTTTTCTAAGGCAACATAATTGATATTTGGATTTCTCTTCGCAAGAGCAATCATAAATTGACCCTTACCACATCCAATTTCAATATGAAGTGGATGATCATTTTGAAATACTTCCTTCCACTTCCCCTTATAGATACTAGCATCCTCAATATAATACGTATTATTATCCACCTTAAGGCGTTCTTTTGCGTTTTTAACTTTTCTTAATCTCATTATTTACAAAGTTCGTACATAGCCTTAAAATACACCTCAACCGCTAGATCGAAGTCACTTTCATAAAAGTATTCATTCGCTATATGACAAACATCCTCCCTTCCGACAACTAAAGGCCCAAAGGCAACAGCCTTACCAATTTCTCTTGCGTAAGTACCACCACCAATGGTGATTGGTTCATTTTCATAGTCCTTAGTTACTTCCCTATATACATCCATAAGCTTTGTTACTAAGAATGAATTAGGGTCTACATAATGCCTTGGACTATTGTATAAAATCTTATAGCTATAGCCATATTTAGCAGTAGCTTTAGCTACACATTCCTCAATTACCTTAAACTGGCTATCTAGAGGTACTCTACAGTTTACCCCAAGCTTAAAGGTATTATTTTCTCCTCTTACTACTGCAAAATTACTTGTTAAATATTTCATATCCGGATCATACATGTCATATCCAAGCTTTTTTCCCCATGTATCACCCAAGAAATATTCGTCCATAAATTTAGCAAGTTTTGAATTTGTATATTTTGCTAAGAATTCAAATAGAATATATGCAGCATTCACACCAAGCTCAGGATTCATCGCATGAGATGCAACACCATAGGCAATATATTTAGAATCCTTATATTCACCTTGGTAATTCTTTTCCTTTAAGAATGCCATAAACTCCTTAGAATAATCTTCCTTTAATTCCATTTCTGCATAGCTTGGTACAACATTATATCTTTCGCCAGCTGTGAAGGATACAATAATATCATCACTTAAATCACCTAAAATATCATAGGAGGTCATAGCCTTTTCACCATAGATTAATGGGAAGCATGCATCAGGGGAAAAGCCTATGGTTGGCTTTTCTTCCTTTTCTAGATATCTTTTTAGACATCTAGAGCCTGATTCCTCATCACAGCCCATAATTAATCTTATTCTTTTCTTTGGCATAAATCCCATATCCTTTAGCATCTTAAGTGCAATATAAGATGCAACAAGAGGACCCTTATCATCTAAAGAGCCTCTAGCATACATTTTGCCTAAAGAAAATCTTAGGGTAAAGGGATCTGAGTCCCATTCCTCACTATTTACAGGTACGACATCTAGATGTGCTAAAACACCTAAGATTTCATCTCCTTCTCCAAATTCAATATGGCCTGCATAATTATCCACATTCTTAACATTAAATCCATCCTTTTTACCAACAGATAGAATGTATTCTAATGCCTTTTTATTTTCCATGCCGAATGGGGCATCACTATTTTCCTTATATTCATCTAAAACTGTTTTAAATGAGATTAATTTTTTTAATACCTCAATTGCATAAGGTCTTTCCTTAGCATATAATTCCTTAAAATCCATAAAGCCTCCAAAAAGTAAAAAAACAAAACGAAGTTTCATCTTTAGGAAACAATTCATTTTGTTTTTTAAAAATCCTATAATTCTTTTCCTAATCCTTGCTTAACAAGTGTATCGGTTAGAGCATCCATTGCTTCTTGCTCATCTTTACCGTCACACTTAATTTCTATTGTTGTACCAGAATAAATACCTAAGGCCATAACACCCATAATGGATTTAAAGTCTACGGTTCTTCTTAATGCAGAAAGTTTAATATCACATTCATAGGCCATCGCAACATTAACTAATGCTGTTGCAGGTCTTGCATGAATTCCTTTCTCACTTGTAATTCTAAAAGATTTTTTAATCATATCAAATATCCTCCCTAAAGATTCTTTTCTAAAGCCTGCTTTATAACTTGGCTATCTAGTTTGAATAATGTTTTGATTATATTACCTGTTACAAATACTCCGGATGTTGCAATTGCTTTAATACCATTTAGATCAACCTTATCCAAATCGACCACATTAAATTTAAGTCTTCCATTATCTACTGTAACATCATTTATATTATCTTTTTCACCTAATAGATGAATGAGATTATTTATGAATTCCTCATCAACTTTAATATGCTTTGGCTTCTTATTCTTTTTCTTAACCAAAAGAATAATAGCTAAAATTGCGCATAGACATAATACTCCACAGCCAATAATTACACCTATTACCCATGCATCTAGTGAAAGTATCATTTTATCACCTCAAATCGCAAGTATTACAAAATCAATTATAATTTTTTTTATATAATTATTCAAGCGTTTTCTCTATAAAAGAAAAGGGGAAAAAGTTTTTCAGAGAAACATGAAATAGTTACCTCGGAAAATTATCAATTCTAAGTTTAACATCTTTAGATATCATACGACGATCTTTGTCCCTTTTATTATACAATTTTAGGGACAATTTATATAGAAAAAAGATTAGCACTCATAAGCACTAATCTAAATAAGAATACAACTATGTTCCTATTCTTCACTTTTTGTATAACCAAATTTTTTAAAGAATTCGTTTTTAAAATCTAGTAGACGATCTTCCTTTATAGCATCTCTGATTTGATGCATTAAATTCTTTAAGAAATATAGATTATGATAGCTTACAAGCCTCATACCTAAGATTTCCTCTTCACGAATTAAATGATTTAAATATGCCATAGTGAATGTCTTACATACATAACAATTACATTCTGGGTCTAGTGGTGTATGTAATCTTACATATTTTGAATTCTTGATTTGAATCTTACCATAGGAGGTAAAGGCACAGCCATGACGCGCATTTCTTGTTGGCAATACACAATCGAACATATCAATTCCATTTATAGAGCCTACAATTAAATCATCAGGGGAGCCTACTCCCATTAAATATCTTGGCTTGTTCTTTGGCATAATATCCTTTAGATATTCTAGCATTTCATACATATCCTCTTTGGATTCTCCAACGGACAATCCTCCAATAGAATACCCAGGGAAGCCAATTTTTTCAAGCTCCTCAAGGCAATGCTTTCTTATTTCTTTATTTCCACCACCCTGGATGATACCAAATAGAGCTTGGGTATCTGGATTCTTATGAGCATCCTTACCTCTTTTTGCCCAACGAATCGTTCTTTCTACAGACTCTCTCATATATTTTTCTGAAGAGTCGAATGGAGGACATTCGTCAAAGGACATAATGATATCTGCTCCTAAATTATTTTGAATTTCAATGGATTTTTCTGGAGATAGGAATAGCTTCGCACCACTCTTATGATGACGGAAATATACGCCCTCCTCCTTAATCTTTCTTATAGAGGATAAGGAAAACACCTGAAATCCTCCCGAATCCGTAAGTAAGGCACCATCCCAATTCATGAACCCTCTTATACCACCAAATTCATGGATTAAATTATCCCCAGGCTGAAGCCATAGGTGATAGGTATTACCCAAGATTAAGCCATCTGAAATCTCCTTGATTTCGGATGGGATTAAGGTTTTTACATTGGCTTTTGTGCCAACAGGCATAAATATTGGGGTTTCAAAATCACCATGAGGAGTATGTAAGATACCATATCTTGCACCAGTTTGCTTGCAAACATGCTTAAGCTCATACCATACAGGTTCCATTATCTTACCCTCTTAGCTGATATAATTTTTACCTCATTTAATGGCTTATCTCTATAATCTGTTTTTACATTTGCAATTTTATCGACAACATCAAAACCAGAAACAACGACACCAAAGGCTGCATAAGAACCATCTAGGTGAGGTGTATTTGTATGGCAGATAAAGAATTGACTAGATGCTGAATTTGGGTTTTGGCTTCTTGCCATAGAGATTACACCCTTTGTATGCTCTAGTGGATTTTTAACTCCGTTTACCATGAATTCACCCTTAATTTTTTCTTTAGACCCACCCATACCTGTACCTGTTGGGTCTCCACCCTGAATCATAAAATCCTTAATAACTCTATGGAAGATTAAGCCATTATAAAAGCCTTCTTCTACTAAGCTTAAGAAATTCTTTGCAGTAATTGGAGCAACGCTTGGGAATAATTCAATTTCCATTACTCCATATTCACCCATATCCATAGATACTCTTGGATTTTCATCATTTAAATAATTTGTATATTTCATTTCTTTTCCCCTCACTTTATTTTATAAACATTGCATCGCCAAAGGAAAAGAATCTATATTTTTCCTTTACAGCTTCCTTATATGCATCTAATATGAATTCTCTTCCTGCAAAGGCAGAAACAAGCATAATTAATGTAGATTTTGGCAAATGGAAATTTGTGATTTGAGCATCAATTGCCTTAAATTTATATCCAGGATAAATGAATATAGATGTATTGGCACAGCATTCCTTAAAGCCATTATCATATGCAGATTCTAAAGTTCTTGTTGTTGTAGTACCTACCGCAACAATTCTTTTCCCCATTTTCTTTGCAAGATTTAATTTCTCTGCAGCCTCTTTGGAAATTTCATAATATTCCGAATGCATTACATGATTCGTTAAATCCTCTTCCTCAACAGGGCGGAAGGTACCAAGCCCTACATGTAGGGTAATATAAATTAGGGAAACGCCCTTAGCCTTTAGCTTTTCTAAAATTTCAGGTGTGAAATGAAGCCCTGCTGTAGGGGCAGCTGCACTACCTGGGTGTTTTGCATATACCGTTTGGTATCTATCCTTATCCTCCAATTTTTCGTGAATGTATGGAGGAAGTGGCATTTCACCGAGCTTATCTAATATTTCCACTAGAATACCATCATAAATTAATTTAAATTTACAGATACCTTGGTCTTCCTTTTCTATGCATTCTGCCTTAAGAGTCCCATCTCCAAAGGATACAATTTGACCAATATGAACCTTTCTTTGAGGTCTTGCAAGAGTCTGCCAAACATTATCTCCTAAATCCTTCAAAAGTAAAACCTCAGTAACTCCACCCGTATCTCTTGTACCAATTAATCTTGCTGGAATTACCTTTGTATCATTTAACACGAGGACATCATTGCTATCTAAATAATCTACGATATCCTTAAAATTTTTATGCTCCCATGTTTTTGTTTTTTTATCTAATACCATTAATCTTGAGGATGATCTATCCTTAAGTGGAGTTTGTGCAATAAGCTCCTCTGGTAAATCATAATCATAGTCTGTTGTAAGTATCATGCGAAAATCCCCTTAAAATACTTAATACCTAAGGTCTCATAGGCCTTTTGTGTTGCAATACGTCCTCTATTTGATCTTTTAATATAGCCCTCTTGCAATAAATATGGCTCATATACATCCTCTATTGTAGATACCTCCTCAGAAATTGTTGCCGCTAAGGATTCAACACCTACAGGTCCACCCTGGAAGGTTTCAACAATTGCTCTTAAATATCTAAAATCTGTATAATCAAGTCCATTAGAATCAATACCAAGCTTTTGTAATGCCTCCTTACAGATTTCAAGAGAAATAATTCCATTATTCTTGACATCTGCAAAATCTCTAACTCTTCTAAATAATCGATTTGCAATACGTGGAGTACCACGGCTTCTTCTTGCAAGCTCTAAAGAAGCGTTCTTATCTATTTTTGTACCAAAAACCTGGGCGGTTCTTTCAATGATCGTACGAAGCTCACTAATGGTATAATAATTTAATCTTAATACGACACCAAAGCGGTCTCTAAGTGGTGCGGACAAATCACCAAATCTAGTGGTTGCACCAATTAGGGTAAATGGAGGAAGATCAACACGAATGCTTCTTGTTGATGAATCCTTTCCAACCATAATATCTAATACATAATCCTCCATTGCGGAATATAAAACCTCTTCTACATATCTTGGAAGACGGTGTATTTCATCGATAAATAATACGTCTCCTTCCTCAAGTGTAGATAAAACTGCAGCTAAATCGCCACTTCTTTCAATACTAGGTCCGCTTACAACCTTCATGTTTACATGAAGCTCGTTGGCAACAATTTGCGCAAGAGTTGTTTTACCAAGTCCTGGAGGTCCATAGAATAAGCAATGGTCTAATGCCTCATTACGCTTTAAGGCAGCCTTAATATAGACATCAAGCATTTCCTTTGCTTCCTCTTGACCAATATATTCCCTTAGCATTTGCGGACGCAAGGATAATTCCGATTGCTCATCTGTAATATGTTCCTTTGGGTCGACGATTCTTTCGTCATCTCTTACCATATTTATACCTCCTCCTACTTAGCTAAAAGCTTTAATGCATCCTTAATAAGGTCTCCAACCTCTTTTGTTGCATCTAACTTAGATAATACCTTTGAAAGCTCCTTCTTGCCGTAGCCAAGTGCCATAAGTGCTTCTTCAACATCATCAAGAGTGGATGAATTGCCACTAGATACGAAATCATCTGTAAAGGATAGTTTCCCTCTTAAATCTAAAATAATTTGCTGAGAAGCCTTTTGACCAATGCCTGGGAATTTTCTTAAATATGCATCATTTCTTGCCTCAATTGCCTTTACAATTTCAGATACACTTCCTGCAGCTAAAATAGATAAAGCACTCTTAGGACCAATACCAGATACACTGATAAGCTTTAAGAACATTTCCTTCTCATCCTCTGCTAAAAAGCCATATAAATCATTTTGATCTTCACGAACGTATTGGTATGTATAAATTTTATAATCCTCATTCAATTTAAAATTATATGGATTGGGCACAATAATAATATAGCCAATGCCATTATTTTCTTGAATAATATATTTAGGAGTAATCTTAGTAACTTTTCCTATAATATAACCATACATAAAATATCACCTTTACCATAATACCATAAAAATGTCTAATTTGAAAGTGAAACAAAGTTTCAAACCTTGAAAAAAAAGGGGGATTTTCCCCTATTTAAAATCGAATATATAGAACCCGTCTAAAATCGATACCTTCATATCTATCCTTGAGGCTAAAATCTCCATTGTTTTATCATCTACAAAGGATACATGGGTAGTATCTCTTATATACCACCAAGTATCGAGTGGATATTTTTTCTTCTTTGTCATAATGATAATTCTACCATTTCGGTTTAAATTCTTTTTTAATTCAAGCATCAAATTATAGATATCTAAAATATGCTCAAATACTTCTACCAAAATAATGGTATCAAAATGCATTTGTGGCATTTTTGGAAAATAATATAAATCATAATAATAGCATGGAAAATCATGATTTATTAAATCGGCTAAGGCATGTATTTTACCACATCCAAAATCTAAGGATATGCCTTTAATATATGGCTTAATTTTAAGGTAAACATTCTCCATATATTTCAAATAACCATCATCACAAATATGTAAATCATATCTTGCCTTTTCTTCTTTAGAAGAAAGAATATTTATTTTTCTTAAATATCCACAAGAATTACAGTTTAAAAACTCATCCTTGTGAATTGTAATTTTTGTGAATTCATTACCGCAAAAACATTTCATTTTTAAACAATTCCTTTGTCTTTACTATTAAGTAAAAAAATTATATAATAATTTTGATAACTTTGCAATGAGGAGGTAATAAGATGTCTACATATGATGAAACACTTGATGCTTTAAAAATAAAGCTACAAGACTATTTCAAAAAAGCAGAAACACAAGATTCACAAGAACCTTTGTCTTTTTCTTTATATAATCTTAGACAGGCTGTAGATACATATATCAAGCAAATGAAGAACATCTGTAGCAAGCTTAAACCTCTTAAGCAAGAATATGACAATCTCCTTAAGGAATTATCTAGCGCATATAACGAAAAGAAAAAAACGCTTGAGGAAAAGCTAAAGGCAGATACTTCTAATATCATCTCTAAATATGAAGAAAAATGTAATGCACTAAAGGATGAGATGAAAGAAAAGGAAAGAGAAATCCACTTCGAAGAAAACAATATCTTAATGGATATTGAATTCTTTATTATGGCTAGTGACCAAAACAAGGAAATGTTTGAAGCGGAATATAATGAAAATGTAAGTAGATTTAATTACCAAATTCAAATTGCATCTGACTCCTATTCTGAAAATACAATTAGGTTCAATGACAAGCTAGAAAAGGAATTAAAAAAAATCGAAAACAAATATAAAGCCTCCTTAATAGATTATGATAAGGATACAGAGCGTATTATCGCTCATTATCAAAAAAATGTAGATGAATTAAACGAGGTTCTTGCAAAAAAGATTGACGAATTCAATAAATATCAAATCCTTAATAAACAAAAAAAGGTTAAGGAATCTATGGAATTCAATGATAAAATTCGTCTTTTAGTTTCTAAAAGAAATGAAAAGAATCAGGATGCTAGAAATGAATATGCAAGAAAGCAAGCTGAGGCACAGGAGGATAAAGAGCAAAAAAGACAGGAATACCATGCAGAATCTCAAAAGATATCGAAGGAATTCGTCTTAAACATGACCACTTTAGATGATCGTATTGCTTACTTAAAAAAGGAATATAATGATCGTATTTATGAGGAACAAAGAGCTCTTCAATATCGTCTTTTAGAATTAAAGAAAGAGGAAGAAAGTCTTCTTATAGAATCTTATTCTTCTCCTGGATTTAAAAAGAAAGCGAAAAAAATTAAAGCGGAATATTTTGGATACCAGGAACTTGAAAGAAAAAATACAAATAAGACCTTAGTTCATTTGAAAAAGGCTTATTTAATGAATACAGAAAAAACAAACTATCAAAAAAAGCTTTTAGACTTAGACCGTACCTTTAATATGAAGTTTATCGTAGAAAATGAAACCTATGATAATAAGAAATTCCAAGAGATTAATAATGAATATGAAATTGATATGAACCATGCCGTTCAAATCAATAATCTTGATTATAATAGAGAAGCTAATAAGCTTAGAAGTGAAAACAATTTGAAAACACTTAAGGAAGAAAGAAATGCCGATGAGGCAGATACTCTTCATCAAATTGATACCGAAAAGCTTATTTGTCAAATTAAATCTATAAAATATGAGATTGCATCCTTCGAAGAAATCAAGAAGCTATTACATAAATTTGAAACAGATAAATTTAATACTACATTAACTTTTAAAACGGTTAATAATACCTTAGAAATTGAAAAATGTAAGGTTTTGGATACTCTAAATAAATCCATGTATGATTTAAATATAAAAAGCTCAAAAATGGTTCTTGAAACATCAAATCAAGCTATTGATCTTAAAAACAAGGAATACGAATATAAGAATCAATCCAAGATTAAGAGAAATAAGCTCGTATTAAATACAGAGCAAAAGCTTGTCGATTATCAAATCGAAAATTTTAATAGAGATAGAGATTTAGAGCTTGCCATTTTAAATAGAAACTACTTCTTCGAGCTTGATACCCTAGGCCATGATTACTTAGCATCTAGATTTGAACTAGAGTTCAAAAAAATAATGATGGATTTATCCTTACTTTCAGACTTAATAGAGCTCGTTCATTATATGCAAACCTGCTTAATGAATATCATATACGATAAGACATCAAACCGTCCAGAATATAAAATGGCTGTATGGGGCTTTATTAATGATGTTTTAGCATTTATCTTCCAAGGATATCAAAGAATTATTTCTATATTCCACGATGATACAAACAAATTGATTCGGGAAAGAATTGAATTTGAGGAATCCTTAAAATATAAAGGCTTCTACAAAAACATTGAAGCGAATTATAAAGAGGAATATGAGGATTTCTTAGACCGTAAGGAAGTTTATGAAAAGCAGGCTAAGGATGTATCTGAGGAATTAGAATCTAATAAGAGCCTACTATTTGCATTAGATAATGAAATATATATCAAACGTAAGGCTTTGAAGAATAAGCCATCCAATCCCCAAAAGGAAAGGCAGGAAATCTTTGAAGCCACAAATAAATATAAGGAAATTGAAAATGAAAACATCATCCTTTCTAAAAAGCTATTCGCATTACAAAAGGAAATCAATAGAATTGATAACCAAATTGGAACCGCGAATCTAAGCTATACAAGACAGCAGGATGAAATAAAGAAAATGCAACTTACAAATGCACAAGGCTATTTCGAGCTTGAAAAGGCATTAGAAAGACATATTTCCTCTTCTATTGTCGATATGAATACAAGACTAAAGGAACAAGAAATTAGCGACGAGGAATTCAAGGATTCCATTAAAATAGTTCAGGAGAAAAATGAGGTATTTCAACGTTTATCTCAATCCTTCATTGAAGGAATCTATCAAATTATGAACCGCTTCCTAAACAACGAAAAAGAAGCCATCATAAAATCTGCAAATATACTTGAGGCTGGCTATAAAATTGATTTAGCTGAAATGGATAGAGATGATAAAAATGAGCGTGTAAATGCTAAGGCAACCTACCTACAAGAAGAGCAAGCTAGACAAGAAGAAATAATTCAATTCGATAGAGAAACCCAAAATACTCTAAATCAATTGAAATTTGAAATTTCCAATCACGATCAAGTGGTTAAGAAGCTTGCAGCATGTATTCAAGAAAAAATGGATTTAGCAAATCAATGCTTCTACCAGGATTATTATGCAATTTGTGAAAATCAAAAGGATATCATCCATAAGCAAAATGAGGATATTAAATCCTTAGAAAGCGAATATCAAAAGAATCGTGCGATTATCTTTGATAGATTCAAAAAGAGTAAAGTGCAGCTTAAGATTATGCTTAAGGAATATATCTCATCTAGAAATGAAATATTAAAGCATTTACCTGTAGCGGAAAAGGAAAATTTAAAAGCATTCCGTCTAGATGATTATAAACAGAATATTGAGCTTGATGAAAGATATGTAGAGGTTAAAGCGAAGAGTACCTCTTCTATGAAGGAAGTACTAAAGAATAAGGATTTAATTAAAGCTGCCTTTGATTCGAAGCAAACGGAAATTGAAAGAGATCACAGATTATCTCGTCAAAAGGAAAAGAGAATCCATCAGGCACAAATGCGAAGAATATGAAAAAGACCTATTAAATTTGGATAGGTCTTTTTGTTATTTCTATTATTTCTTTCTTAACCAATCTGGAAGCTTCGTCTTAGTCTGAACTGGCGGTGGAGTAGGATTCTTTCTTCTTTCCTTTTCCTCCTGTGCTCT
>NZ_JAXFPY010000125.1:0-7471 GCF_034179385.1 Anaeroplasma sp. | reverse complement strand
TTAAAAAGATGCTTAGCTATAGATTTAAAAGAACTGAATATTATGATGAATTAATGAAAATAATTAAAGATATTAAACTAAAGAATACAAAACCTTCTATCCCAGTTGATCTTGCGGAGGCATATTGGGAATACAATTATGCATTTATAGGCATTGACCAATTTTTTTATTGAAAATAGCCATAATAAATGAAATGTTCAAGAATAAATATATTACTATTCCGGAATTGGCTATTAAAGTAAATAAGTCAGAGCCTACAATCCATAGACATATTGATGTCTTAGTATCTAAAGGATATATTAAAAGAGTTGGTTCAAGAAAAATAGGTTATTGGGAAAATAAATAAAACCAAAAGTTAGGGACTGCATATTGCAGTCTTTTGCCTTTTAATGAAATCATTACAAAATTCACCATTTTTCTAAAAACACTTACGAAAAAAATTCAAAAATAGCCTCTTACGAAAAAATATGTTGAAATCGTTTTTTTTAAATGATATACTAATGACATAAAGAAAAAGGGCAAAACTAGAGTAATCTAGCGACGCAAAGCTAAAGGGCCTCAAGCGAGGCAGCCAGTTACCGTATAGACAATGGCAAACCCGGTGCAAGCCGGTGACGCAAAGCTAAAGGGCCTCAAGTGAGGCAGCCAGTTACCAAACGAAAATTCTGGTATTATGTTTAGGCTTTGCTTTTTATTTTTATCTAGACATTTTTGAAAGAAATTGACTTATATAAAATTTTATTTTATAATAAACAATAAGAAAGCGTTTTTATACGCGCTTTATTTCTCTTTAATGGTGAGGAGGTATAGGATGAGAGTTAGAGATTTGAGATACTATTTCTTGGCTGGTGTAGTGCTAATTATTGCATATGCTGCCCTAGCAGTATGTTATTATCTTTCCATCCGTAATGGTAAGGTTGAAAATTCTATGATGAAGCTTGGCCTTGAGGCAGCTTATGTAGAATCGACAACTATGGAAGAAAAAGTTGATTCCTATTACAATTTATATTACGGAGATACAGAAAACAAGCTTGTCTCTACAGATGGTTCAACTATATTTACAGTTGCCAAAAACCAAACTGGACTTGCCTCCCGTTTCAAGCCAATGGTAAAAGAGGATGGTACAGAGACTGGTAAGTTTAAGCCAATCTTCGCACAGGCTGCAACATTCGATGAGGCCAATTATGAGACGACTCATGCAAAGGATCAGAATTTTTATTTCTATTACATTAAGGATGATTCATCTAGCTATGCATTAAATAATAAATTAGTTGTTCGTATTGCTGCATCTGTAGTTCTTGAGTATGCAGCAAACGCAGAGCGTCAAATGGTAATCTTTGATACGGATGGTGCAATTGAATATACTACAGTAGATCCTTCTATAGGATTTAGATTCTTAGTAGATAACATTTCAACCGATTATGGTATTGAAATGACTACTCTAAACAATCATGAGGATATCAATATTGTATTAAATGTTGGTCAGTCTGTTGTATTCTCTGCAAAATATATTGATTATTTAGATTCCTACTATGGTACAGTAATTGTACTAGGTGATAACTTCTTAGGTATCGATTGGGTAATTCAGCAGGCTGTAATCTATTTCGTTGCTGGAGTAATCGTTACGATTGCAATGCTTGGAATTATGATTTTAGGTGTAAGAAAGTGCTCACAGCTACTTAGAGCTGACCGCCACGCAGTACAGGCTACTAAGGCAATGGTATTAAGAATTGATCCAAATGGTAAGATCATATTTACAAATAAAACATTTAAGCAAATGTATGGTGTTACAAGAAAGCTTTTAAATGTTGATGAATTTATTGATGTTGAAACAAATGAGCCAATCATTAAAACAATAAAGGAAAATAAAGCATTTGAATGTAAGGTTCCTATGGACCTATATGATGAAGAAAATGTAAAATTCTTACATTTATCTCCATTATTCATTTCCAATAGCTATTATCTAATGGGTACAGATATTACAACAGATTATAGAATGCGTAAGCATCTAGAAATCATGTCTGGTAAGAATTCTGTTACGAAGTGTGATAATGGATTCACACTGGAAAACCAATTTGAAAAGATATTAGAAAACAACCAAGGCTATAATGTAGCCTTCGTTGAAATCAATATTACTAAGTATGCAGATATCATCCAAGTCTTTGGTAAGACGGTATATAATCAATTATTAATTCAATTATTAGATATGATTAAGGATTCCTTTATGGAGCATAAGGTATATCATATCGATGAATCTAAGTTTATGGTTATTGTACCTAACGATGAATTCGCAAGTGTACAGCCATTAATCAATGAATTCTTAGATTTACTTCAAAGACCTATTACGGTTAAAGCAAATAATATCTATTTAAAGACTAAAATTGTAATTTATAATGTTAAATCTACAGATTTTCAAGAAATTAAGCTTGATGATATAAGGGTTAAGCTAGACTTAGCTTATAGAAATATGTCATCCTTAACAGGTAAGGATTATATTATCTATGAGCCTACAATGGATGGTATTATCTTAGCTGCAGATGAAATGGAGCACGATATCGAAATGGGCTTAATTGGTCGTGAATTCCAAATGTGGCTACAGCCTCAGTTTGATGTATTCAACAACAGAATTGATGGCTTTGAGGCATTAATTCGTTGGATGAATCCAAAATATAGAGATAAATCACCGCAGCTATTCATTGAGCTTGCTGAGCAGCGTGGTCACATGCTAGATATTGGTAAGTTTGTTATTACAGAATCCTTCAAGCTTGCAAAGAAGCTTGAACCATATGGAGTGCATGTTTCTATTAACGTATCTCCAGTACAGCTACTACAGGTAGGTTTTGTACAGCAATTAATTGATGAATTTAATTCAAATGAGCTAAAGAAGGGCTCTATAGCAGTAGAAATTACAGAAACATTATTAATGGGTTCTATGCAGCTCATTACAGAAAAGCTTAGATTACTTAGAGAAGCTGGCTTCCATATTCATTTAGATGACTTCTGTACAGGTTACTCTTCTATGCTATATTTAAAGGATTTACCAGTAGATACCTTAAAGATTGATAAGGAATTTACAAAATATATCGAAACAAATAAGGTACACGAAAATATCGTTAAGACGATTTGTGCCTTAGGTAATGCCCTAGATCTTAACTTAATTTGTGAAGGTGTAGAAACACAGGAACAATCCGATATGGTTAAGAAGATGGGCTGTAGAGTAATTCAGGGTTGGTTAATTGGTAAGGCAATGCCATACGATGATGCAGTTGAATTATTAGAGATGTACAATACCAAGAGTAAGAAGTAGGAGGTATGGACTATGAGATTTTTAATTTCTGATGGCGGAGCTATTGTATTAGTTTTCGTTTCATTAATCGTTACTTTAGGACTAGGTTTCTTGTTATATTGGTTAATTCGTAGAAACATACGTAAGGAAAAGGAAGAATCTGAGGTTATTGTTGAGGATGCAGTAACAAGAAGAGCAATGGAGGATTCTGTTCGTAATTACATTAAAAAGGTTGACCGCTTCGGTGCGATGACATTAATGTATGTAGATATTGATGGATTTTCCGATTTAAATGAAGTATTCGGCCATGAGGCATGCGATTTAATGCTTAAAGAAATTGCAACAAGAATCCTAAGAGTAATTCCATATAATGCATCTGTATGTAGATATCAAAATGATGAATTTATGGTATTTATTAAGGATGAGGATAACTTCGCAAGACTTGAATCGATTGCATCTAAGATTGTTACAGCTGCACAAGCACCATACCAGGTATTGGTTGGTGAATCCATTACACTTTCTGTATCCGTTGGTATGGCCTCATATCCTAATGCAGGTCAAACCTTCGAAGAATTATATTCCAATTTGGAATTAACCACTTACGTATCTAAGCGTGATGGTGGTAATAAATATACAAACTTCTATGCGACAATCAAGGAAGAAGAATATGATAATATGGCTTACTTCCAAGAAGTTAAGCAAGCGATCCAAAAGAAGGAATTCGCACTTTACTTCCAGCCTATTCTTGATTTAAAGAATAAGCTAATGAATGGTGCTGAGGCCCTAATGCGTTGGAATCACCCAACGAAGGGTATACAGTCTCCAGCAACCTTCTTAAAGGTCTTAGAGCAATCTGGAGACATCAAGTGGGTCGGTGAATGGGGTATGGAAACTATGATCCGTATGCATAACAGCATGGCAGAAAAGTTCCCTACGGTTCCACTTAGATTTTCACTAAACTTATCTACGAAGCAGCTACTTGACCCACACCTTGCAAACTCATTCATTGAAATCATGAATAAGAACCAAGCAAAGCCTGAGTGGTTCATGTTAGAAGTTAATGACTTCATGATGGTAGAAAGAATCGCAGTAATCAAAACAAACATCTACAAGCTTCGTGACTATGGCTTCAAGATTGCAATCGATGGATTTGAGCTTGATGGACAATCTGTACAAAACATTCAGAAGTCCCCTGTCGATGTTATTAAGCTTGGTAGAAACTTCCTTAAGGATGTTGAAAACAACTTCATGAAGGAAAGATTCTTACAAATTTTAGTTAAATATGCAGAGGATAACAACAAGGAATTAATTGCTGAGGGTATCGAAACTGCAGAAATCACTAAGTACGTTAAGGAACAGAATGTATTCTTAGGTCAGGGTTACTATTTTGCGAAAGCATTAAGTGAAGAAGCATTCGAAGAATATATTGAAAAACGTCAATATCAAGTATTACTTGATGATGTATCCGCTCTTGAGGATAATGAAGCATTATTCAAGGAAATGCATTCTGATGATGTAGTACTTGAAGAAGATCATGAGGAAACTCCAGAAGAATACTTAGATCGTATTTCTAGAGAATCCCGCACAAATAACGATTATGATGATACTGAAGGAGACGATTTATTGGTCTCGGATCCTTCAGATGATGATCTATTAGTTTAAAAAGAACAAATAGACACTTTAAAAAAAATGCCTAACAAAATTTCACATAATTAACGGATTTCATACCAAAATTGGTTGACAACGTTTTCTAAAGGCCCTATAATTTTAAGTAGTTAAAGGCAAAACTAGAGTAATCTAGCGACGCAAAGCTACAGGGACCAAAATAGGTCAGCCAGTTGTCATTTTGGAAGTGTAATCCAGAATGGCATTTTTATTTTCTAAAATGACGAAGGAGGTAGCCTAGATGCCAAAAAAACTTGTATCCTTATGGAAATCGAATTTCTTTAAAATGGCACTATTGATTTTGTTATTTGTTGCGGCTGCCTTGATTATCATGGCTATGTGGCTTGGACAAGAAGCAGGACAATTTGTGATTCGTGTTCAATCAGGCGATGTACAAAAAAGTATAGGTGTCACTCTTGATTTAGATGAAGAGAATCCATCTGCTAGCTTAGTTGCAGACCCAATGACAAATATGAACGATTATTCTCCAAGATATTTCTTGGAGGAGGATTACCAAACTTTAAGAGAAATTTGTAAACCAACAGGATTTAATCCTATAGACAATAACTCATTATATGTTTATACGTTCTATATAAAAAATACATCACAATCCGGTGGTGTTGGTGTAAATGTGCAGTTAACATATTCTAATGTTACAAATTATTCTGATGAGATTATTAGAGTTCTTACTTATTATGAATCTTATAATGTTTCTGACCCTCACTTGTATCAGAAACCTGATTCACTTGAAAGAGCTCATGCATTGGATAAATATAAGGATGTAACATCGATTGAATATCCAAGCTATATTATCACTCCTGCATCATTTGCAAATTCGTCAAATCCTTCAGGTGGAACTGTATTTGACGATCAGCAGATTAATATCGGTTATGGTCAAGGAATGAATTATGTAAAGTATTCTATATTATTATGGTTAGAGGGAGATGATCCTGATTCCGAGTATTATGGAGAGGCACTTTACAATGGAACTATTAAATTTGAAATGCTAATCAAAGTATTGATGTAGCAGCAATTTAGTAAAGGAGGTTGAGGTATGAAAAGAAACATAACGAGAAAGTTAATAATGGGTCTTACATCAGTTGCAGCTACTGCAGTTTGTCTAACCTCAACAACCTACGCTTGGTTTGCGAGAAACGCAAATGCATGGACCGATGAATTTGATATTCATATTCATACGGATGAAGGTCTTGAGATTTCCGTAGACGGAGTACATTTTGTTGATACAATCACAAAAAGCGAGCTTACAAAAGCAATTGCACTTCAAAGATATAATTTAGTTAATGATGAAAACAAGACATTAAATGATTTTACAAGTGATGAAGTAGAATCAATGGTAAATACTTATGGCGAAACAGTACTTGGTGCTGTATCTCCAAATAAAAATTGGCAATTCTATGGATTTAATACAATAGATAATGTAAAGGATCCATTAGATTATATAGATGGTGATTATTTTAAACCATTTGCTTTAACAGAAAACAAGCTATCGGCTTCCTATTTGAAATTTGATTTATATTTTAGAGCAATCCCATCATCGAATCATCCGAAGGAAAAATACAAATTAGTATTTGCGGATAGTGATCATGAGGAAGGCTTAGGTGAATCATATATTAAGGCTGATCCATCTGAAGTACCTTTAGATAATTCATTAAATATCTTACCTTCTTTAGATACAAGAGAAAATCCAGCTACAGTAGGATTATATGAATCAGGAGAAAAAATCACTATTAATCCAGCAAACGCAATGCGAATTGGTGTTGTAGGAAGTGAAGGTGATTTAATCTATGAGCTTAACGACGGATATGGTTCTAGTGCATACAAAAATGCAACAGATGATTTGCATAATCCGGCAGTTAATCCAATGGTGACATATTTCAATAATACACACAAGCGTGCAAAGAACGGTCTTTATTTAAAGGATTATGATACGGAATATGTTGAAACAGTTAAGAATTTTGATGATTTGTATCCTTTAGGAATATTCGAAAGAGATACCGAAGGGAATTACAATATTGTAAGAGCAACCTTCTACATTTGGTTAGATGGTTACGATGCAGATTATCTTCCACGTGTGGATACAGAATCAATCCGCTTCTTCCTAAACTTTACAAAGGTGGAGGGATAAGATATGAAGCAAAAAGCAATTAAATTAATTTTATCTGGGGCAGCTTCATTAGCACTAGCAGTATCCCTAACCGCTACAACATTTGCCTATGTATTGATTGGCAATAATGCCACAGTAGATGAATTCGATTTTAAGGTTGAAGGCCAAGAAGGATTAATGATTTCCTTAGATGGAACTAATTTTAGCCAAGATATCACAGGGGCAGAACTAAAGAAGCACTTAGCTGGTTCTGTTGATGCCTTCGATAGCAATTTTATTACTGGTACTACAATTAAGGATAGTGGTAATTCTATTCAAACAGATGGAGATGTATTCTTCGTCAAG
Source organism: Anaeroplasma sp. (assembly GCF_034179385.1). Classification (NCBI taxonomy): domain Bacteria; kingdom Bacillati; phylum Mycoplasmatota; class Mollicutes; order Anaeroplasmatales; family Anaeroplasmataceae; genus Anaeroplasma; species Anaeroplasma sp. Next base: position 50 of record NZ_JAXFPY010000125.1, on the reverse strand, counting down.
GAAAAAATCAATCGTGCAACACACGAAAGAAGCTATGTAGATGCAGATGA
>NZ_JAXFPY010000120.1:0-38570 GCF_034179385.1 Anaeroplasma sp. | reverse complement strand
CAACTGAGCTAACAGTCCATGTGTTTTTGCTGCTTTTTGCAACTGCAGTAACAATTATACCAAAATATTTTTCTATGTCAACAACTTTTTTGTCTTTTTTGAAAAAATATTTTGGCTGTGTTTTGGCATCCATTTGTGGAGTTGCACCACACAAAGCTTTTATGGATATGCGTCAGTATAAATAAAAGTTTTTAAGGTCATTTAGATACTGAAAAGAATTGGACCTGGCAGATAAATAAGAGTTTATAGTCTTCTAGATCTAGCAAAGATTGGACTTAGCTATTATAACTGCTGTTCAGATGGTAAACAAAACCAACCTTCGAAGTAAATAGCTGCTGCCTTCAATAGTTTTAACATTATGTGTTCACCTCCAAATTTATATAAATCAGAAGTGATACTTCAGGGGTATCACCTCTGAAGGATTTATATTGTAAATCATTTTCATGAAAAAGTAAAGATTTTTTCAAAATTTTTCAAAAAGTTTTCATAGATAAAGGAAAAGCCTTATGCTATAATGAGATACGAAAGAAGAGATGTTGAATTATGAAGGTAATTTTAGGCCTTTCTGGAGGAGTAGATTCCTCTGTAGCTTTAAAGCTTTTAAAGGATCAAGGATATGATGTTGAAGCTATGTTTATGAGAAACTGGGATTCAGCAACAAATAATGATGTATTAGGTAATCCAGATATCAATCTTGATGTATGTCCACAGGAAAAGGACTATCAGGATGCAAAAAAGGTTGCTGACCAATTAGAAGTTAAGCTAAACCGCATCGATTTCATTGAGGAATATTGGGATACTGTATTTACCTATTTTTTAAATGAATATAAATCTGGTAGAACGCCAAACCCAGACATTATGTGCAATAAATATATTAAATTTAATGCATTTCTAAAGCATGCCTCTACCCTAGGTGCAGATTACATTGCGATGGGGCATTATGCAAGAGTAAGACATGAAAAGGATAAGAGCTATCTATTAAGAGGAATAGATTCTTCTAAGGATCAAAGCTATTTCTTATGCCAAATCTCTCAAGAGCAATTAAGACATGCAATATTTCCTGTTGGAGATTTAACGAAAAAAGAGGTTAGAGCTATTGCGAAGGAGGCAAATTTATATACTGCAGATAAAAAGGATTCTACAGGTATTTGCTTCATTGGAGAAAGAAATTTCCATCAATTCTTAAAAAATTATTTACCAAGCCAACCAGGCGATATGGTTACATTAGATGGTAGGGTAGTAGGAAGTCATGATGGCTTAATGTATTATACCATCGGGCAAAGAAAGGGCCTAGGTATAGGTGGCAACCATGATTTTGATAATGCGGCATGGTTTGTTTGTGGTAAGGATTTAGAGAAGAACGAGCTTTTAGTTGGTCAGGGTCATGATAGTGAATATTTATTATCGAACCATTGTATTGCATCTAGCTGCAATTGGATTTGTGATATTCCAGAGGATGGCAAGGAATATGGCGCTAAATTCAGATATCGCCAAAGTGATAATAAGGTTACAATTAAAAAGCTTCCTGGGAATAAAATTGAAGTATATTATGACAATGTCAGAGCGGTTACGCCAGGACAGGCTGTTGTTTTATATGATGGTGAGGTCTGCTTAGGTGGAGCTATCATTGATGAAGTATATATGAATGAGGAAAGAAGAAAATATTAATGGAAGAAAGAAAAGTAGTATCTGGTTATATTAGAAATTACATATATGAAAGCCAAGATTCCCTATATAAGGTTTGTGAGCTTGTACAAGAGGATGATACTATTTTGATTATTGTTGGTTCGTTTCCACATTTAGAGGATGGACTATCTTATGAATTTGTAGGCAAAATGAAAAAACACCCTAAATATGGAGAGCAGTTTTTTGTTGAGTCTTATTCTAAGAGCAATTCTTTTTCTAAAGAAGGGTTAATTCATTATTTGTCTAGTGATAAATTTTATGGTATAGGTCCTAAGCTTGCATCCAATATTGTTGATGAATTAGGGCTTGATTGCATAAGTAAAATTCTAGAGGATAAAGAAGTCTTAAAAAAGGTTTATGGAATGACTAAGCCAAAAATAGAGGTATTATATCAAACATTAAAGGATAATTATGCAACGGAGCAGGTATTTATCCGCCTTTTTGGCTTTGGGCTAACCGCAAAAATGGTAGAAAGATTATATAATACCTATTCGGTTTCTGCTGCAAATAAAGTAGAAGAGAATCCTTATTGCTTAATTACTGAGGTTGAGGGCTTTGGCTTTAAAAAATGTGATAACCTTGCATTAAACTTAGGGATGATGAAAGATGATCCTAAAAGATTATCTGCAGCTATTTTTTATACCCTAAATCAGGTATGCTACCAGCAGGGCTTTACCTTTTTAACAGAAGAGCAATTAATTAATTCAGTCATAAGATTATTAAATGGTGAAATTAACGGTAACGATTTAAAGCCTATTTTAGATGATTTAGTTCGAAATAAAAAAATAGTATTAGAGGACAATAAATATTTTGATGCTTACTTACATAAATGTGAGGTAAAAACAGCTGAAGCTATTTTAAGACTTTCTAAAGGGAAAATAAAAAAATACCCAGAACAGAAGGTTTTCGATGCAATAAAATATGTAGAAGGATTGTTACATATTCAATATACTCCTATGCAAAGGGAGGCTATACTTACCTCTATTTTAAATAAATTATCTATAATTACTGGTGGGCCTGGTACAGGTAAATCTACCATTTTAAATGGTATATTACATGTATATGCAAAATTAAATGGCCTATCTATCGAATCCGATGAATTTAGCTATAAGGTATGTATGGTTGCCCCAACAGGTAGAGCTGCCAAAAGAATGACGGAGACAACAAAATATAAGGCTTCTACCATTCACAAGGCACTAGGGTACAATTTTGATGGCGATTTTAGTTATAATGAGGATTCCAAAATGGCATATTCCCTACTGATTGTCGATGAGGCATCTATGATGGATATATCCATTACGATGAGTCTATTTACAGCATTACAGGATAAATGCCAAGTCATTTTAGTTGGAGATAAGGACCAATTACCATCCGTAGGTCCTGGTAATGTTTTATATGATTTAATTCAATCGGATGTATTTATTACAACAAAGCTAAATCAGATTATGCGTCAGGCAAAGGATTCCGATATTATTTCCTTATCCCATATGGTTTTATCGGAAAGAATCGATTATAAGATATTCAATAATAAAAAAGAGGTATTCTTTTATAATAGTGACGTTTCATCGACAATTCCTAGGCTGAAAAAGCTTTTAGATGCTTATTTAGCTAATGGTGGAGATTTACAATCTGGTATTCAAATCCTTGCGCCAATGTATGCAGGTAATGCAGGAATTGATGCAATCAATAGCTTTATTCAAGAAGAATATAATAAAGAAAAAGAAAAAATCTTAAAAAGAGATTTTAAGATTTTTAAGAAAAATGATAAGGTTTTACAGCTTAAAAATGATTCCGTTCATGAAATAATGAATGGAGATATCGGTAAAATCTTAGATATCATTAAGATAGACGAAAAGGATGCAATGCTCATCGATTTTGATGGCAGAATCATAACCTACATGGCATCCGATATAGAAAATTTAACTTTAGCCTATTGTATGTCTATACATAAATCGCAGGGTTCTGAATTTCTAAATGTCATTATGCCCATACTGCCATCCTATCAAATAATGCTTAAAAAGAAGATTATTTATACAGGAATGACTAGAGCGAAGAAAAAATTGATTCTTCTTGGTAAAACTGAGTCCCTAGAAAAAGCGATTCACGATATGGATTATTTAAGGCAAACCTATTTAACCCCAAGATTATCCAATAAAATCTCTAGCGAATTAGAAAATAAAATATTCGATAAGGATATCCCATTTGATACCTTTGGTGAATATGATATGGAAGAAATAACTCCATATTCCTTCATGGAAAAATAAGCCTAATCGAAGATAATTATATTATCCTCCATAGGCTTTTTTAATTCTAAAATTTCTGTTAAATCCAGCTTTAAAATTCTACAAATCGCTTGAAGCTCAATGAAGGATGGTTCTAAAGAACCATTTTCAATGCGATTATATCTTATAATTTGGGTAGGTATTTTTTTAGCCATTTCCTTTTGCTTATACCCAAATTCAATTCTTTTTTGTTTCATTATTTTTGAAAAAGCATAAAATGTCATAGATTCTCCTTAAGTATTGAATTCATTTTTGCTATTCAATAGGATTGTATCACAGCATTTTATGAAAAGGAATAATCACATTTTGAGAAATGTTTTTTTAATTATGTTGCTTTTACTTAAAACTATGTTTTACTTTCGGGTTTGTTATTGCTATTGAAACCCTTTTTTGATATAATCAAAATGTTGTAAAGCGCCTATAGGGTGCTTAATGGAGGTAAGAGTCTATGAAATATATGACTTCAAGTGAAATTCGCCAAATGTGGCTAGATTTCTTTAAATCAAAAGGACACAGTGTAGAGCCATCTGCATCCCTAGTCCCACACAATGATCCAACATTACTATGGACCAATGCGGGTGTAACACCATTAAAGAAATATTTTGATGGTACAATGGTTCCAGAAAACCCAAGAATTACAAATGCACAAAAGTGCATTCGTACAAACGATATTGAAAATGTAGGTAAGACTGCAAGACACCATACCTTCTTTGAAATGCTTGGTAACTTCTCTATTGGAGATTATTTTAAGAGTGAGGCGATCGCCTTTGCCTCAGAATTATTATTCAGCGAGAAGTGGTTTGGCTTTGACCCAAATAAATTATATATCACATATTACACTAAGGATTTAGATGCTAAGCGTGAGTGGATGAGCCATGGTGTTAAGGAAGACCATTTAATCCCACTGGATAGCAATTTCTGGGAAATTGGTGAGGGTCCATGTGGTCCCGATACAGAAATGTTTTACGACCGTGGTGAAAAATATGATAAGAGAGGCCCTGAATTAATTCGTGATGATATTGAAAACGATAGATTCATTGAAATTTGGAATATCGTATTCTCACAGTTTAATTCTAAAGAGGGTGTAGCAAGAGAAAATTATAAGGAGCTACCTTCTAAGAATATTGATACAGGATGTGGTCTTGAAAGATTATGCTGCGTTATGCAGGGTGTAGATACAAACTATGATACAGATTTATTTATGCCAATCATTAAAAAGACTGAGGAAATCTCTGGCGTAAAATATGAAGGTCAAATGGCATTTAAGGTTATTGCTGACCATGTAAGAACAGTAACATTTGCGGTAGCTGATGGTGCAACATTATCGAACGAAGGTAGAGGATATGTGCTTAGAAGAGTATTAAGAAGAGCTTCTAAATATGCAAAATCCTTAGGCATTAATAAGCCATTTATGTCTACTCTTGTCGATGTTGTAATTAAGATTATGGATCCATATTATCCATATTTACACGAAAAGAAGGAAATTGTTAAGCAAGTAATTACTGCAGAGGAAAAGCAATTCCTAAAGACCTTAGCCGACGGTGAAAAGAGATTTGCATTAATTGCAGAAGCATCTAAGGATAAAAAGGTTATTTCTGGAGCGGATGCATTCACATTATATGATACCTATGGCTTCCCAATTGAGCTTACCATTGAATATGCAGAGGAAAAGGGCTTAACCGTGGACCAAGAGGGCTATAAGGCATATTTAAAGGAACAAAAGGAGCGTGCAAGAAATGCACGTAAGGATGAGGAGTCTATGGGAGGACAGAATGAGGAATTCTTAAACTTCAAAAAAGAATCTCGCTTCTCAGGCTATGATGCAACAAATCATAAAGCTAAGGTTATTGCTGTATTTGGTAATGCAGTAGTATTAGATGAAACGCCATTTTATGCATTTAGTGGTGGACAATTATCGGATAAGGGTACTTTAGGTGATATTCCTGTTGTTGATGTTATTAAAATGCCTAATGGACAGCACCTACATGTTTTAGGTGTAAAGGAATGTCCATTTAAGGTTGGAGATATCATCTGGGCAATTGTCGATAAGGAGAATAGAGATTTAACTAGAAAGAATCACTCTAGTGCTCACCTACTACAAGCTGCACTTCAGCATGTATTAGGTAATCATGTACACCAAATGGGTTCTCAGGTATGTAGCGATTATTGTCGTTTCGATTTCAATAATTATCAATCTTTAACGGATGATGAAATATTAGCTGTTGAGGATTTAGTGAACACCTATGTTAAGGAAGCACATTCTGTAAAGACTTTAGTATTACCTATTGAAGAGGCTAAGAAGCTTGGCGCTATGGCATTATTCGGTGAAAAATATGGGTCTTCGGTAAGAGTTGTTGATATGGATATTTCAAAGGAATTCTGTGCAGGTACTCATGTATCGAATACCTCTGAGATCATCGATTTTGAGATTGCATCGGTTGAATCTATTGGTTCTGGTGTATTCCGTGTTACAGCTGTAACAGGTGCAAATGCACATGAATTATTAGTAAAATCTACAGAAAATATTCAAAATACCCTAAATACAATCCTAGCTAAGGCAGAAGATATTATTAGGTCTGCAAAGAATGAGGGTATTGAATTATTCTTTAATTATGAAAAGAAGGAGCTTAACCTTAAGGGCTATAGATATATTTTAGCCTTAAGAGAAGAGGTTTCTAAAGCTTTAAATAGTGTAAAGGACTTAGAAAAGGAATACAACCAAAAGAAGAGCCAATCTGCCCTAAAGAGTCTAGAGAAGTTCGATAGCCTAATCATAGGGGATAAGCTATTTACTACTGTTGATGTTAAGGATACAAACCTTATTAAGGATATGGCATGTGCCTTAAGAAATAATAAGGGCTTAAATGTTGTATTACTTGCATCCTGTGATGGTGCTAAGGTTACCTTCGTATGTGCAGCTAACGCTCCATACGATGCTTGCCAAATCGTTAAGGAAGCAACAAAGATCACCGGAGGCGGTGGTGGAGGAAAGAAGGATCTAGCTCAGGCTGGCGGAAGAGATTCCTCTAAGGTTTTTGATGCATTAGAGCACGTTAAGGAATTCTTAAAATAATGAAGTATATTGGTCTTGATTTAGGGTCTAGAACCTTAGGGGTTGCCATTTCGGATGAAATGGGAATACTTGCAAGAGCGTATGATACACTAAGATTTTATGACGATGATTATGAAAAGGCAATTGAATATACAATCGATATATGTAAGAAGGAGAAGGTAAGTATTGTTGTACTTGGACTTCCTAAGCATATGAATGGAGATGAGGGTGTAAGAGCCCAAATCTCCTTTGATTTTAAAGCGGAAATTGAAAAAAGATCGGATATTAAGGTTGTTTTAATGGATGAAAGATTAACTACAGTGATTGTAGATAAGGCTATGATTTCTGCAAATGTAAGAAGAAAAGATAGACATGAAAAGAAGGATGAAATGGCTGCCGTAGTCATTTTACAAAACTATCTAGATAAAAAATCTTTTTAAGGAGAAGAATTATGCAAGATCGTACATTAACATTAATTCAGGATGACGGAAAAGAAATCCTATGTGATATTTTATTCACCTATCATTCAGAAGAATTTAATAAGGATTACGTAGTATTCCAAGTAAGAGGAGAGGCAAGTGCTTCTGCAGCAATTTATCATCCAGAGGATAATGGTAAGGGAAGCCTAGAGAGAATTGAGTCTGATGAAGAATGGGAAATGCTTGAGGAGCTATTAAATGATTATGCTTCTAGCATGGAGGATTCTTGTTCCTCTGGCTGTAGTGGCTGTAGTGGCTGCAGTTCGGATGAGGAATGTGGTGGTTGTGGTGAATGCCAACATTAATGATAGAAAGCCTACAAATGATCTTACCTTTAGCGATTTAGATAAAGAATTAAGGGAGTATGCTATATCCCATGATGTACCTATTATTCAAGATGATGGCCTTGCTATGCTTGAGTCGATCATTCGAATAAAAAGACCTAAAAAAATATTAGAAATTGGCTGTGCTATTGGATACTCTGCCATAAGAATGGCATCCGTTTTAGGTTCTATAGTTTATACGATTGAAAGAAATGAGGAAATGTATAACCAAGCTATAGAAAACGTAAAAAAAGCCAATTTAAGTGATAAAATTCACATTATTTTTAAGGATGCTTTAGAAGCATATGATTTAGTTAAGGATAATACCTTTGATTTAATCTTCATTGATGCGGCAAAAGCTCAATATATGAAATTCTTTAATTTATATACTCCACTATTATCTACCCATGGTGTTGTTGTATGTGATAACATGGAATTCCATGGCTTAGTTGAGGTATTAGATAATGAAGAGGAATACAAATCCTATTCTAGAGGGGTTAGAGGTATTATAAGAAAAATGGCTAAATTTCATGATGAATTATTAGCTAAAGAGGATTTTGATTCTACTTTATTTGAGGTAGGAGATGGAATAGCCATCTCAGTTAAAAAATGAGAAGCTATCCTAGATATATCACTATTGTAATTACCTCATTATTCATAGGCATACTTACAAATTTAGGTCATCCAGTAACTCCATATTTAGTTAAAGCTAGAGGCTTTATAGAATATTCATTTTCTATATTCTTTTCTGTAATGAGCTTAGGAATGCTTATATTTGCACCCCTATGGGGCTCATTTGGAGATAAATATGGAAGAAGAATTGTATTACTTATTTGTTCTATAGGATATTCTATAGGGCAGGTATTCTTTGGCTTTTTAGATAATATATATTTGGTTATATGTGCAAGATTCTTTAGTGGCTGTTTTAGCGCAGGATTAATGGTATCTGTCATAAGCTTTTTAGATACCTCTAGGGGACTTAAAGGCTTTGATATGAAAAGATTAATACCTATGGTATTATCTTTTAATCTAGTTGGTTCTTCCTTAGGGTCCTATATTGGTGGAGTCTTAGGTGATACCTTAGGTGGAAACTTAAATAGCTACCAATGGGTATTATATATTCAGGCAATATCGCTATCTATTTTTGGCTTAATTCTATTTTTCTTCTTTAGGCTCACGGATGAAGAGCTATATAATGAAAATCAAAAAAGATCCAATTTTATTAAGAATATTAAGAATGTTTCAAAGATTGGACTTTGGAGTATTATCTTCTTGATTTGCTTAACATTATTCAATGTAGTTTTTACAAATATGCAAAGATATTTAGATTATTATTATGCAGATATAGGCAAAACCTCAAGTGAGCTTGGATTATTTAATTTAATTATAGGTATCGCAACACTTATAACGAATATTTTAATTACTCCAATATTATTAAAGAAATTAAAGTCTATTGTATCCATTATATTATTTGCAATATTAGGCACAATATCTATTGTAATAACCTTCGCCATAAATAAGGATTATTTAATTTATATGATATATACCGTATTAATGGTATATATTATGTCTAAGGCAATTATTGAATCCGGAAGTGTTTCTTTCATTCAAGAAAATATAAAAATAGCACCAGGCTTAATTATGGGGGTAAGGCAATCCTTTATGTCCTTAGGGGCAGTAGTTGGCCCACTGGCTGGAGGTGCAATTTATTATTCCCTTCCTGTAGATGAAAGAAGAATACTATTCTTTATTTGTGCACTCTTATATCTTTTAGCTGCCATAATATTATTTGGTATATACATTTTAAGAAATAGATTTAAATCCAATCCACTAGGAGGTGATATCTTTTGCGAATCCGTGGATTAATTCATATGATTGAGCTCGATAATAAAATTATCGGCATTAAAAAATATAAAAAGATAGAATTCTTTTATTTCCAAAATTCACAGATGAATGTTTTTAAAAGATATTTATATGTAGGGAATTGGATTGATTTAGAATATGATGAAGAAAAAACCACTAGAAGAGGTCCATATTTAGCTTATGTAATTTCCTTTGTAAATCGTTTAGAGGCAGAAGGATTATATGATCATATAGTTTATTATGATAAAAAGGATATTACATCGAGTCTATATGAATTCTTAGGTAGCTTAGATAATACTATGTTCTTAGATTTAGAAATGACGATGCCTCCTTATAATTTTAAGGGTAAAGGCTTTAGAACAGAGGTTATTCAGGCTGGCTTTATCATCTTTAATAAGAATGGTGAGGAGCTTATGAGATATAGAAATTTCATCGAGCCTATGATTACAAAGACCTTATCGAAAAGAGCAGAGAAGTTCTTAGGTATTACCAATGAGGAATTCATTGAAAATCAAATTCCTTATTTAACCTTCTATAATGATTTTAAAAGAATCATTAAAAAATATAATCCAGCTATCGTCGTTTATGGTAAGAATGATATCTTAGTTTTAAATGATTCTTATTTATTACATAATGTTCCATCCTTAAAGAATCAAACAAGATATGTGAATTTATGTCAATTGATTAAATCGCATTATGAATTAAGAAATGACCCAGGCTTATTTAAGTTATTTCAAATTTATTATGATAATGAAGATATACAGGTTCATGACGCGTTTAACGATAGTGAGGTTACAGCTAAGGTATTTCAAGCCTTTAAAGAAGATATCCTTTACGGGACAAAAACACAAGAAATTAAAGATAATTTTGATTAGGAGAGAAATGTTTCTCTCTTTTTTATTGCTAAAGAAAAGGCAATAACCATACGGCTATTGCCTTAATCTATTAATTTGCTTTATAAGCAATGATGGTTTGATATGGATAAATTGTTGTATTTCCAGATACGGAAGAATATTTACCTAAGGTATCTAAATATAATGTATATCCACTTAAATCTACTGTAGCAGTAGAATCATATCCATTATGATGAATAATTCTATATGTACCATTAGATGTTTCAATATCATAGTAGAAGTAAGATAGATTTGTTTGATCATAAGTCATACTATTTCTTACACTAGAACAAGATGATGCAGGTAATGTAATATTACCAGAAGTCTTTAATTGACATAATTTCTTGTAATTTTGGAACATATTGTTATAAGTAATCTTTAATGAATAATCTAAGTCATTTACAGCATAACCTGAATTATAGGAATTATGCTCGCCATCCTTATCTCTTAGGAATTCCTCACCCTCCTGGATGAAGGAAATGCCTTGGCTTGTTAATACTAACGCATTGGCAAGTGTTGACATCTTCGCTGCGTTTTGACCAGTGATATTATTTGTTGCAAGACCATCAGCAATGTTATAGTTATCATGGCAGGAAACATAGGATACTGTGTATGGAATATTATTCGATCTATCATCACCAATAAAGCCCATGACACCATTTTGAATTGCATAAATATCACTACCGTGGTCGCTGCTTCCATTTACCCAACCCCAGGTATTGGAATTCGATACGCTACCTAATACAGCATCACGAATGGTTGAGTTGAAGCAACCGAAGTGCTCCCAAGAGCCATAATTGGATAAGCTACATAATGGAGCACCAGCATAATCAATACCTGCAGCTGCCCAAGGCTCACCATATACGACAATATTCGATTTTACATTTGTTTGAAGGTTATATGCTAAAGCATCCATAGTTCCAATATCATGGATTCCCATTAGATCGAAGCGGAAGCCTCCAAGCTTATATTCTTTTGCCCAGAATTCTGTAGAATCTATCATGAACTTTCTCATCATGATACGCTCACTACATGTCTCATTACCGCAACCAGATCCATCTGCCATATAACCATTTACATAGCGGAAGTAGTACCCAGGCATTAGATAATTGAAGTTTGATGTCATTGCATCACTTACATGGTTGAATACAACATCCATGATAATCGTAATGCCAGCCTGATTATATTTCATTACTAATGTCTTGAATTCTCTAATTCTTTCATATCCATCATATGGATTTCTAGAATAAGAACCATCAAGTACATTGTAATTTAATGGGTTATAGCCCCAGTTGAAGGATGGATTTACCTCATCATTTGCAGAATCAAAGATTGGAAGTAATTGAACTGCATTGACGCCTAATTCCTTAATATGATCAAAGCCTGTAGTCACCGTTGTACCATCTTGAGTATAGGTTGTACCTTCCTCACAGAAGCCTAAATATGTTTTACTTAATAATGGATTACCACCCCAAGTAGAAGAGGATGTTAAATCGGCAATATGTGCCTCATAAACAGCTAAATCACCAGGGTTAATGTCTAATGTTTGAATGGAATCCCAGCCCTCTGGGTTTACAGATTCAAAATCAACAACCATACCACGAAGTCCATTGACACCTGCAGATTTTGCATAAGGGTCAACAAGCTCTTGGCTATCATACATGAAATTAGAAACGACATAGGTATAATATTTACCAGATAAATCACCAGTTACAGTCTTACTCCATACGCCCTTAGTGCCTAAGGTCATATCGTATTCTGTATACGTATCATTTCCACCTAGGTAGGATGGAGTACCTGTTTCATAAATTCTTAACTTCATGGAAGTTGAAATTGGACTCCAAACCTTAAATGTTGTGCTGGATTTTGAATAGATTGCGCCAAGCTCACCATCAAATCCATAGGTAGCTTCGAAGCGAGATGTAGAATATAAATACATCATATTTCCCTTAGCACTACCTTTACCATTTGCAAATGTAACCTCTAGATGATATACATCATTTACATTTGGCATTGTAGAACCAAAGTTATATGCTACGTATGTAGGAGTATTTGAAGTTAAATTGGAAGAGGAGGATCCTGAATGAATGAATTCTGTACCATTCTTTAAAATCTTCCAATTGATTGAAGGAGAAGCTAATCCAAAATTCATATAGAATTGATTATCTTCTTGGTCTTGGTAGAAATTGAAATAGCTTATATTTGCGCCAACGGTTTCAGCAATAGAAGAATATACACCAGAAGAACCACCAACGAAATATACGTGTAAATAGCCATCAGCTTCCTTCTTTAAATCAGAAAGCTTAAAGTATTTATTTGTACCATCCTTACTCCAATCGGTTTCCTTTTTAATAATTACACCAAAGTTATCTGCACCAAGAATCTCTGCTTGAGTAAATGTGTAATAAATACCATAAGAATCTGTACTTGTCATTTTGTACTGAGCACCCTCAAGGCCATCAGCCCAAACATGGATTGTATCAAATGTAGAATAATCATTATCAGCTCTATGATAATGTAATTTTAAGCCATTGATGGTAATTGCCTCTAAATATCCACAAACGTTACATAATTGATAATAATTATCATTTTCATTGATGAATTCAAATTCATGGGCTACCTCATTTATTCTTTCATGACAGTCTACACATTCCATCCAATGTGTAGTTGTTGAGAAGGAATAGTCCGTTGCAAGAGTATGTGTATGACCAATCTTAGGTAAAACTATAGTTTTGGTCTCACCACAAATGGTACAAGTAAATGTCTTTATGCCTGTAGAGGCCTCTGTAGGCGCGACTGTTACAACACCATCGTCCCATACATGATTTACACAAGGAGCTGGTATTTCATATTGCATCCATGTACCTACGGTACAAGAAATTCCAGAACCACCACTAATGTAATATGCATTTGTTGTCGTTTTATCGACTGTGATGTCTACAGTTTGTGTACCAGTACTATTGTTAAAAACAACATAGGTATAAGCAGAAACATCATAATCGATATAATATACATCCTCATTATTAGAATTTTTGCCATATAGGCTCATTTTCATTCCAGGCCATGGATTTAATCGGTCATTGCCCGAATTATAAATATAAGCGTAAACAGTAGACCACCCATAGTTATTTGTGAAATAAACTCTAGTTGTTCCAATCTTATCAATAGTTAATGTTTTCGTTTCATTACAATCGCTACAAGTGTATTTTACACTACCATTTGTAGTTCTTGTTGGAGCAACTACAGTTCCTTGAACCCAAGTGTGGGAATGTTGAGATTCAGAAGAGGAAGCCTCACCTAGCACCTTTCTTTCTAATTCTATTCCACAAACAGAACAAGTTACTACATAATATTTTGTAGTATCTAAAGTTTCTATTGTTACTACCTTTTGGTGATCTCTGTAAGGCATTTCAACTGTCTTTGTTTGTTCTGTAAAATTAGTATTTACGAATCCTCTTGTAGTAAATACCTTTGTACCATGAACCTTACATGTAGATTCCTTTGTAACAGTAACATCACAGGCAATAGATTCATATTCTAAAACCTCATCACAAATAGTACATGTAATTTCTGCTTCACAGCTTAGATAATCCTCACTCCATGTGTAAGTAGGAGTAGATGGATTATGGGTATGAGAAAGTGTAGGGATGGCCTCAAGCTTAGTTTCGCTACATACTGTACAGGTATAGATCATCATACCTGTAGTAGATTCTGTTGGTTCCTTTGTTACAACTCCACTATCCCATGTATGACCCTTTGGAGGAAGAATTTCAACCTTAGTTTCATCGCATAAATCATCTAAGCATGTATAGGTCTTATGTCCTGGTAGAGTACAAGTAGGAGCCTTAGTAATAACTCCTAAATCCCAGTTATGATTGTCTAGATTCGATGCAGGAACATCATAATAGGACCAAGTACCTACGGTATATTTACCCTCTGAATTTGCATCACTAATATAATATGCATTTGTTGTAGTTATATCTACAGGAATATCAATCGTTTGGCTACCGTTGCCACTATTAAAGACAATATAGGAATTTGGAGTTACATTATAATCAATATAATAAATGCCTTGACCCATATCATTATTCTTTAAATAGGTCATTTTAATTCCAGGCCATATTTCAACTACGCCTGAACCAGATTCAAAAATATATGCAAATACATCGGTCCAGCCTTGACTATTTGTTAAATAAACTCTTGATGTTCCAAGCTTATCAATGGTTAATGTTTTTTCCTTTTCGCACTCTATACAAGTATAGGTTACAGAGCCATCTTGAATTCTTGTTGGAGGAGTAACTACTCCCTCATCGAAGGTATGGTTATTCGTCTTCGGAATCGTTAATGCCTCTAGTGTAGTTTCATGGTAGCTTGCATCAAAATATGTGTTGCAATCTGCGCAATAATAATATTCTAAATTACCAGTAACCCCGCATGTTGCAGCCTTTGCTTCTACATGAGTGTATGTATGTGTATGAGAACCATCATCAACCTTTTGGTTCGTATATGTATGGCCGCCTACTGTAACAGACGCAGTATAAGTAGTTGTAGTTCCAACTACTGAACTTGTGATTGTTGCATTTACTGTATCCTTATGAGATACATTTCTCTTGCAAGTGAAGGAAGCAGTAGCCTGGCTAAAGCCAATCCAAGTCCAAGTAGGCTCGCTTGCATAATCATAATCATGACCTAATGCAGGAATAGATTCAGTATATGTAGAACCACAATTTGCACATGTATAAGTCTTTACACCTGTAACCTCACATGTAGGTTGAGCGGTTACTACACCAGAATCAAAGGAGTGAGAAGAACAAGTATTTTTAACGATATTGTAATAATAGATATATTTTGAATTACAAAAATCATATGTTGAAATATATTCATTGTATACCAACTCAGAAGTTTGTACAACATTTTGTGTATTACCATTATTGAAAATGATACGGTCATAGCCTACATTATAAGCTACTGCATATAATCCAGTAGAATCCTTTGACATTGCAATACCTGGCCATTGAGCAACCTTATCATAAGTCGTATTATTCCAAATATATGCGTAAACATTAGACCAACCAGCTGAATTTTTGAAATGTGTAGCAGTTACTGCTTGAGCTTTATAAGAAGCATTTGTGTAATCTAATTTTAATTCCTCAGATTGATATGTACCATCACTGAAGATGATATTCTCATAATCTTCGAAGGAAGTATATGTAATAGAATAAGTATCACCATCTTGAGTCATTGCCTTACCAGGCCATGTAGCGTTCTTATCATTACTACCATACATATATGCATAAATAGTATTTTCCCATCCTTCAGGCTTTGTCAATGTAACTGTATAAACATTTGGAGCTTTAGTTTTTGTATAAACAAATGTTTTCGTTGTTTCAGTACCGTTGATATCCAAAGCCTTAATGGTAACTGGAAGAGTATCCATTTCAGCCATAGAATTACCGAAGGTTAATGTAGCACCAGAAGTAATGTTATATGTTTTACCATCAACCTCTAATGTTGCAGAAACCGCATTTTTAATTGTATATGTAGCAGTAGTCGTTGCAGTATAGAAGGAATCCTCAATGTCATCTTCGATAGATAGACTACCATACCCTCCAGAATATAATACTGCGATTCCACAAGGTGCCATTTCACCAGATACCTTACCACCTGTAACAGTAAATGTATTCCCGGAAACTAAATCTTGATATGTACCATTCTTCATAACATCAGGTACAGAAACGCTAGATACAGAGGTACCAGAGGAGGCATTTACTAATACCATACCTGATTCAGTATCGTTATAACGTACTACTTGTGCAAAGTTAGAATTATTTGCTAAATATTCCTGTTGAGTTCCCCAATAATTTCTGAATTTATTTACAGCAGCTACCTCTGCTAGTTTATATGCATCAGAGCCCTTAGCGCCAAGCTTAGTTTGGCAGCTCATCCATGCAGAAGTACCAGCAGTATCTGTAGGTCTTGCTAAATATAACGCCTTAGCACCATTTCTAGAACCCATGATTGCATAAGTTTTGTTGATATTAGAAATAGATGTATCTGGAGATTCATGCTGATCATTTGCATATGTATCATGCGATTCAGCCCAAACGATGCAGTTTTCTCCACTTTCATAGCTTGTTGGGGTATAAGAGCTAGATGCAGAAGCAGTTCCACTGTTAAAGCCTGCTCTTAAATTGTTTCCACACTCATTTGCGATAACATCCATGTATGGAATATACCAATCATAGGATCTTCCATTTCCACAACCATTTAGGATTTCACCATAACAATAAATTTCTTGACCCTTGCCTTCTGCATATTCTCTTGCACCACCAACTACAGTAGGCCAAAACTGTGATGGACCACATGGTTCAGAAGAGTTATCTGTTTCAATGTGCTTAGCAGCATCAAATCTGAAAC
The DNA here is from genome assembly GCF_034179385.1 of Anaeroplasma sp. Classification (NCBI taxonomy): domain Bacteria; kingdom Bacillati; phylum Mycoplasmatota; class Mollicutes; order Anaeroplasmatales; family Anaeroplasmataceae; genus Anaeroplasma; species Anaeroplasma sp. The sequence continues at coordinate 21,575 of NZ_JAXFPY010000120.1, read as the reverse complement.
CATCAACACCTAAGTCAATGTATTCCTTTAATAGAGATAATACTCTTTGCTGAACATGAGAATCATGAGTATTTAAATCTGGTAAACCAATCGCACCATTTGTTGTATGAGAACTATCTGATGCATTATTAGATGTCTCTGAATGAAGCTTAGCTCCCCCAGCAATAGTACCATTCGTACCATAGATGGTTGGCTCATAATCTGAAACGCCAGAGGATAACTCTGTATTGCTACCAGCTAAATGGTTTGCAACAACGTCTACGATTACCTTTAGTCCAATATTATGTGCCTTAGTAACCATAGATTGTAAATCAGACTTTGTACCAATTGCATTTTGGCAGGTATCTGGAGCGATGACGAAGCCAAGTGGTTGGTATAGCTTCCACCATGCGTCCTTGGCTGTGTTACCTTCATAGTAATCCTTTTGAGGCTGCATTGGTGATGTTTGAACTGCAGTATAACCTGCATTCTTTATATTTTGTAAATTTTCTTCAATCACGGACATGTGCCAGTTCCATGCATGGAAGATGTTACCATCTTCAATGGAGCTTGCAGTGAAGCAATCAGCAATAGAGGAAGATTCTTCAAATGATCCACTGCCTAATGTCACACTAAATTTTTCTGGAATATCATAGTATACAGTATTTGTGGTTTCTGTTGTTGAGTCAGCATAGAAATACTCAAATGTTGTACCTAGCTTCCATCCTTGATATTCCGCTAAATCTGTTAATGTATAAACGGAATAATAAGTATTAGATACTTTATTCTTGCCATTTGTACCTGTAACCTCATCATAAACAGAAGTAGTAGTAATGCTAGCATTCTTTGTAGCCTCTCCTGCTTTAGATAAAGTGAAGTTTAGATTGATCTTTGTAATGGATGTCAAATCCGTTACTGGAGTCATTGTACTGATAAAACGAATTTTATCTCCCTCAGTATTCTCTTGTTGCTCAAGAGATACGCCTATTGTATCTGCATAAGATGCACTTGCATTTACTGCAGCACAACTAATCCCAGCTGCAGCAAATACAGTTGAAAACAGGATAATAGATTTAATCTTTTTCATAGACTACCTCCTACTTGCCACCGAATAAATCGGATAGCGAACTAGATCCTCCGCCACTAGTAGAACCATTGTTAGATACAGCAATGATGTCTTCTAAATTTATTTTGATATCTTTAATTTCCGGTCTTTCGTATTTTTTCATGCTTTGTTCTCCTTTTTGTCTTTTTTACCCAAAAATTTTAGGTATGTAATTCTTTCCATTCATCATCATCTTCGTATGATCCACCATTGGATACACCAGATGATGGTTCTTCCGTAGTGGTTGTTTCAACTGTAGTAGTTTCAATGCCAGTTGAAGTCTCTATGAAAGTAGTAGTTGGCACCTCTATAGAAGTGGTGGGCGCCTCATCTTCCTTAGTCGTCTTGGTAGTATCCTTTGTATTGCTGTTACAAGAGGCTAAAGTTATTAAACCAATTAGACATGGAAATAAAATAAATTTTATTTTCATATAAAAAAACTCCTTTGGTTAATTGTACCATAGAATAACAGCGAAATAAATATGAAAGAAGCGTGTAAAAGATGAAAATTTCCTTTGATTTTACGAAAAAATAATGAAAAGAATTATGTTGCATTTTTGTAAATATTGTAGGGACTGCTAATATATCATTTTTCCCTCAATAATAAGTATTGTTCTTTGTTGATAAATCAAAGCCACACACTCATTTATTTGTGAGTAAGTCTCTTTTACTTTTAGCGTCAGTTTCCTAAAATTTATAAGAAAATAGACAGAATCTATTCATCTTGTTTGAAATGCGATAAAAGCATTAAAATTTTGCAATATAATGCACTTTCAAAATTTAATTGCATTATATGTTTTACAAAAAAAGAAAAAGTTTGCCACTTTTGACAAACTTTAAAAACTAGAAACAACTTCAAAAAAACGACTGCTTATTTTTTAAGCTTTAAAACTAAATTTTTTAAATCGTCTTCCGAAAAAACATACTTTTTGTTGCAGAAATTACAATTTATCTCTGCTTTATGGTCCTCATCAATCATTGCTTGAAGCTCATCCTTACCTAAGGATAATAGTCCACGCTCAAATCTTTCCTTAGAGCATGTACATTCGTATTTTAATTCCTTAGTTTCAAGCAATTGGTAATCCCCATCCGTAATTTCATTGATGATATCCTCTGCAGAATATCCTAAATCGATCATGGTAGAGCAGCTCTTTAAATTGGCAAGCTTCTCTTCTAATTTTTGTAAATATTCTTCCTTACATCCAGGCATTACCTGAATTAGGAAGCCACCTGCAGCCTTAACCTTAGCTTCCTTATCGAATAATACACCAAGACCAACAGAGGATGGGATTTGCTCACTTTTCGCAAAATAATAGGTGAAGTCCTCTGCAATCTCACCGGAAATAATTTCTGATGAAGAAGAGAATGGCACTCTCATATGTAAATCCTTGATGACCTCAATTTGACCATTTCCAACTGCCATAGCGACTGCCTGTCTTCCGTCATTGTATCTTAAATCTACTCCAGGGTTTTCGCAGAATCCTCGAACCTTACCATCGTTTGCACCAACGATAATTTTACCGATTGGTCCATCTCCTAATACCTTTATAGTTAAATAATCATCATTCTTATATGTGCATGACATAATTGCAGCTATCGTTAAGACTCTACCAAGTGCACTACAGCTTGTTGGCCAAAGATTGAATATTTCTTCCGCATGCTTAACAATATCTGTAGTGATTGCTGCATAGATTCTTACGGTTTGATTCATGCAATAAGCTTTCTGTAAATAATTATCCATTTTTATCACCGGAAGTATTGTATCACAAAGGGGTTATGAAATCCATATAAAAAAAGAATATGGTTGAAAATTTCGCTTTTAATCCTATTTAATATATATAATTCGGAAAAATAATGATTTAAATGTTTAAATAACACAGTTTGAAAACGTTTTAACCTCTTATTTCATATTGACATATATGTCTATAGGATTATAATAGAAGTATCTATTTTGGGCCGGTTCCTTAATAGATACCCCTAGCAAAGATAGTTTAATAAAATAAACTTGAGTATAATTATGGGACTAAGCCTTAGATTCATAATTATTAGCCCCAAATAAAAATGGGACTAATATAGTCCTTTTTTTATTACTCAAGGGAGTCTTCTGTGATAAGAAAAGGAGTAAGCTAATAAGCCTTTATAGAGAGTCCTGGTGGGTGGAAGCAGGATAAGTAAAAATGCTGAACGCGTTTCTTTAGAGGAAAGTTCCCCGCTTTAAGGGATTTTGAGGTGGCTAAATGTTATTTAGCAATTAGAGTGGTACCGCGCTTATATGCGTCTCTTTCTTTGAAAGAGACTTTTTTTCTGCTAAAATGGATTTTAAGGAGGAATTTGAAAATGAAAAAAGGTATTAAGAAGGTTGTTTTAGCATATTCTGGAGGTTTGGATACTTCCATTATTATTCCTTGGCTAAAGGAAAATTATGATAACTGTGAGGTTATTTGTGTTTCTGGTAATGTAGGACAAAAATCAGAGCTTGAGGGCTTAGAGGAGAAGGCACTTAAAACCGGTGCATCTAAGATATATATTGAGGATTTAAATAAGGAATTCGTTGAGGATTTTATTTATCCTACAATGAAGGCTGGAGCTAAATATGAAAAATATTTATTAGGTACATCCTTTGCTCGTCCTATCATCGCAAAAAGAATTGCTGAAATCGCAATAGCTGAGGGTGCAGATGCCATTTGCCATGGCTGTACAGGTAAGGGGAATGACCAGGTAAGATTTGAGCTTACCATTAAGGCATTCGCTCCAAATATGAAAATCATCGCTCCATGGAGAGAGTGGGATATTAAATCGAGAGATGAGGAAATCGATTATGCAGAAGCTCATAATATTCCTCTTAAGATTTCAAGAGAAACCAATTATTCTAAAGATAAGAATTTATGGCATTTATCTCATGAGGGCCTAGATTTAGAGGATCCTAAAAATGAGCCACAATATAATAAGCCAGGCTTCCTAGAGCTTGGTGTATCACCTGAGGAAGCTCCAGATAAGCCTGAATATGTAACGATTCATTTTGAGGCGGGTATTCCAACTATGGTAAATGGTGAGGAAATGGATTCTGTAGATCTTATTTGGAAATTAAATGAGATTGGTGGAAGAAATGGTGTAGGTATTATCGATATCGTTGAAAATAGATTAGTTGGTATGAAGAGCCGTGGTGTTTATGAAACTCCAGGTGGAACTATCTTATATGAGGCTCATGAATTATTAGAATCTATTACATTAGATAAGGAAACATCTCATTTTAAGAAGACTGTTGCAGATAAATTTGCAGATTTAGTTTATAATGGACTATGGTATACACCACTTAGAGAGGCAATTAGTGCGTTTGTAGATAAGACACAAGAGGTTGTAACTGGTGATGTAAAGGTTAAATTATATAAGGGTAATATAATCCCTGCATCAATTACATCTCCATATACATTACACAATATGGATATTGCATCCTTCGATGATGATGGTGGTGCATATAACCAAGCGGATTCAGCTGGCTTCATTAACCTATTTGGACTTCCTGTAAGAGTACAGGCTTTGGTTAATGAAAAGATAAAAAAATAAGAAAGTAAGAGGTAATCCCTATGGCAAAAATGTGGGCTGGAAGATTTCAAAAAGAAGAAAAGAAAGAAGTAAATGATTTTAATTCCTCAATCTCCTTTGATGGAGTTATGTTTAAGGATGATATTACAGGCTCTATGGCTCACGCAAGAATGCTTGGGGAAAAGGGAATTATTTCAAAAGAGGATTCTATCCTCATCATAAATACTCTTGCAGATATATTATCCGATATAGAAGAAGGTAAGCTTATGCTTGATCCTGAGGCTGAGGATATTCATATGTTTGTTGAAGCTGAATTAACCAAAAGAATTGGTGAGGTTGGAAAAAGATTACATACGGCAAGAAGTAGAAATGACCAGGTTGCCTTAGATGTAAGATTACATTTAAGAGATATGGCAGATTCTACAATTCAAAATTTAAATGCATTATTAAATACGATTATTGATTTAACGGAAAAGCATAAGTCTACGGTAATGCCTGGTTATACACACCTTCAGCGTGCACAGCCTATTACCTTCGCAAATCATCTACTTGCCTATGCATTCATGATAAAAAGAGATATCGAAAGATTTATGGACGCTAAGGGAAGAATGAATTATTCTCCTTTAGGCTCATGTGCGCTTGCAGGTACAACATACCCTATCGATAGATGTATGACTGCAGATGAGCTTGGCTTTGATGGAATTGTATTAAATTCACTCGATGGTGTATCCGATAGAGATTTTGCAGTTGAGCTTGCATCGGCCGCATCTATAGCTATGATGCATTTATCTAGATTTAGTGAGGAAATCATTTTATGGTGTAGCTGGGAATTTAAATTCATTGAGCTTGATGATGCCTATTCTACAGGCTCATCTATCATGCCCCAAAAGAAAAACCCAGACATTGCTGAGCTTGTAAGAGGTAAAACGGGTAGAGTCTATGGTGATTTAATTACATTACTTACTATGCTTAAGGGTATTCCACTTGCATATAATAAGGATATGCAGGAAGACAAGGAGGCTATCTTTGATTCCTTAGATACTCTAAACCAATGCTTAAAGATTTTTAAGCCAATGCTTGAAACCATTAAGGTAAATAAAGAAAATATGAGAAATGCGGCTAAGAAGGGCTTTATTAATGCTACCGATTTAGCAGATTATTTAGTTAAAAAGGGTATGGCATTTAGAGATGCATATAAGATTTCTGGGTCCTTAGTTGCTTACTGTATTGATAAGAATATAGTTTTAGAGGATGTTCCTTTAGAGGTATTTAAGGAATATTCTACTTTATTTGATATGGATGTTTATCCAGAAATCGATATTGAAAGATGTACTTTCAAAAGAACAAGCCAGGGAGCTTCTGCAATTGAATCTGTAGAAGCACAAATAAAGGCTTTAAGGAGCTAATATGAAATATAAGGTATTTATCGATGGTAAGGAAGGAACAACAGGCCTAAGAATATATGATAGGCTTGCCAAAAGAACAGATATTGAGCTTATGCTAATTCCTGAGAATAAAAGAAAGGATTTAGAGGAAAGAAAGAAATATATCAATAATTCTGATATCACATTCCTATGCTTGCCTGATGCATCTGCAATAGAGGCAGTAGGATTAGTTACAAATGATAAAACAAGAATTATAGATGCATCTACTGCACATAGAACAAATCCAGATTGGGCTTATGGATTTCCAGAACTTGGACAGGATTTTTTGGAAAAAATCAAGAAATCAAAAAGGGTTGCAGTCCCAGGCTGCTATGCCTCAGGATTCATGTCTATAGTATATCCACTAGTAAAGCTTGGTATTGCACCAAAGGATTATCCATTTGCAGTAAATGCGATATCTGGCTATTCTGGAGCTGGTAAAAAAGGTATTGCATTATATGAGGGTGAAAATAGACCGCAGGAATTCGATGCTCCAAGATTATATGCCATGGGATTAAACCATAAGCATTTAAAGGAAATGCAGGAAATCCCAGGCTTAATGCAAAAGCCATTATTTAATCCATATGTTTGTGACTTTTTAGAGGGTATGCTCGTTACGGTTCCACTTTATGTGGATGGTTTAAATGGAGAATATAATCCTAAAATTGTTCATGATTTATTAGAGAATTATTATCAAAATCAGGATTTTGTCAGGGTTATGCCATTTGATGAAAAGGGAACAGAGGATGGATTCTTATCTGCAAATCATTTATGTGGTAAGGATTATATAGAAATCTATGTTTCTGGAAATGAAGAAAGAATTAACATTACTGCATGTCTAGATAACCTAGGTAAGGGTGCATCTGGAGCTGCAATGGAATGTATGAACATAATGCTTGGGCTTGATCCTAAGACAAGCCTTAATGTATAGGAGGTTTTATTTTGAAAATAATTACTGGTGGTGTTGTTGCACCAAAGGGCTTTACTGCAAATGGTATACATGCAGGAATACGTCAAAATAAATCAAAGATTGATTTATCCTTAATTTATTCAGAAAAGAAGGCTACTGCAGCTGCTGTATATACGACCAATTTAGTTAAGGGTGCACCAATTTATGTTACAAAAGAAAATTTAAATGATGGTTATGCACAAGCAATGCTATGTAATAGTGGTAATGCCAATACCTGCAATCAAGATGGTATTTTTATTGCGAAATCCTCCTGCGAAATCCTAGCGAAGGAATTAAATATTGCACCTGAGGATGTCATTGTGGCATCTACAGGAGTTATTGGCCTTCCTATGTCACTTGAACCATTTAAAACAGGAATCCCTGAAATAGTTAAGGGATTGGGTGATACAGATTCTCACGCAGATTTAGCTGCACAGGGTATTATGACAACCGATACAAAGAAGAAGGAAATTGCCGTTGAATTCAACTTAGGAAATAAGGTTTGTCATATCGGTGCTATGACTAAGGGATCTGGTATGATTCACCCGAATATGGCAACAATGCTATGCTTTATTACAACCGATGTTTCGATTAGTGCTAATCTTTTAGAGGAGGCCTTAAAGGAGGCTACCTCCGATTCCTTTAATATGCTATCTGTAGATGGAGATACATCTACAAACGATATGGTATCGATTATGGCAAATGGGCTTGCAGGTAATGAAAAGATTACAGAAAAGAATGATTATTATGCTGAATTTAAGGATGTATTAAAATATATTACGATCTATTTAGCTAAAGCTATGGCTAAGGATGGTGAGGGTGCAACAAAGCTACTTATTGCTCATGTTACACATGCAAAAACCATTGAGGATGCAAAAATTGTTGCAAAAAGCGTCATCTGCTCAAGCCTACTTAAGGCAGCTATGTTTGGTAGTGATGCAAACTGGGGTAGAGTATTATGTGCTATAGGATATTCTAAGGCAGATGTTGATGTATTAAAGGTTGATGTAGAATTCAAAAGCAATAAGGGTATTATACCTGTATGTAAGAATGGAAGTGGTATTCCATTCTCTGAAGAGCTTGCGAAGGAAATATTATCTGAAGATGAAATCACAATTGAGATTAACTTAAATGATGGGGAAGGAGAGTCCCAAGCATTTGGATGCGATCTTACATATGATTATGTTAAGATTAATGGTGACTATAGAAGCTAATGGTAACTTTAGAAGAGCGTGCTAAGATATTAAGTGAGGCATTACCTTATATCTTAAAATATAAGGATAAAATTATGGTCATCAAGTATGGCGGAAATGCCATGGTTGATGAGAATTTAAAAAGATTAGTTATGGAGGATGTTGTTATGCTATCCTCCTTAGGTATGAAGGTTGTTTTAGTCCATGGTGGTGGACCTGAAATATCTTCTATGCTTAAGAAAATAAATAAGCAAAGCGAATTTGTAAATGGACTTAGAGTAACGGATGGTGAAACTATGGATATCGTTACTCAGGTGCTTGCTGGAAAGCTAAATAAAAACCTAGTAAATCAGCTAAATCTGGCTGGTGGTAAGGCAATTGGATTATCTGGTGTTGATGCTGGTATGATTGAGGCACAACCGAATGATCCTATGCTTGGGTATGTAGGTACAATTACAGAAATTAATACAGATATCATATTAGATTCCTTAACCTTAGGCTATATTCCAGTAATCTCTACCATTGGCTTTGACAAAAATGGTAATTTATATAATATTAATGCAGATACAGCAGCAGCAAGAATTGCTGGTGCACTAGATGCAGAAAAATTCATCGCTATGACGGATATTAAGGGTGTGCTTAAGGATAAGAATGATCCAAATTCTTTAATGCAAACGATTAATGTTTCTGAAATTAAGCAGCTTGCAAAGCAAGGCATTATCGATGGCGGTATGCTACCTAAGGTTGCATGCTGCGAGGAAGCAATTCGTCGTGGTGTAAACAACGTAGTAATTATTGACGGACGTGTTCCACATTCCATTTTAATTGAAGTATTAACTGATGAGGGTGTAGGTACACAGTTTAAATAGGAGGCTTCTTATGGAAGATATGAAGGAATTTGAAAAGGAATTAATGGTAGAAGATAGCGAGAATATCTTAAATACATATAAAAGATTCCCTGTCGTTTTAAAAGAAGGTAAGGGTGCAACCCTAAAGGATTATAAGGGAAAGGAATATATTGATTTTTCCTCAGGAATTGGAACAAATTCCTTCGGTGCATGTGATAAGGAATGGGTAGATGCAGTCGTGCATCAAGCAAATACATTACAGCATTCCTCTAACCTATATTACACAGCTCCACAGGTAATGGTTGCGAAAATGCTTTGTCAAAAGACCAATATGAAAAAGGTATTCTTTGGTAATTCCGGTGCTGAGGCAAATGAATGTGCCATTAAGGCTGCAAGAAAATATTCCTATGATAAATATGGTTTAGGAAGAAGTGAAATCATAACCTTGAAAAATTCCTTCCATGGAAGAACAATTGCCACATTATCTGCAACAGGACAGGATATATTTCACCAATGGTTTTTCCCATTTGTGGGAGATTTTAAATATTGTCCTGCATCAGATATTGATGCATTAAAGGGTTTAATCAGCAAAAAAACATGCGCAATAATGATTGAAACGGTTCAGGGTGAGGGTGGCGTTGTTGCATTAGATCCTGAATTTATAAAATATATCGATTTGGTATGTAAGGAGAATGATATCCTATTTATTGTCGATGAGGTTCAAACCGGTAATGGTAGATGTGGATATTTATATTCCTATATGGAATATGGAGTCACACCAAATATTGTTACAACAGCTAAGGGATTAGCTGGTGGCTTACCCTTTGCTGCAATCCTATTTGATGAAAAAACCGAGAATGTCTTATCCTATGGACAGCATGGTACAACCTTTGGCGGAAACCCAGTTTGTGCAAGTGCTGCTTTATCCGTATTAAAAAGAATTGATGATAAGTTATTGAATCACGTGCGTGAATGCCGTAAAATAATTGAGGATAGACTAAAGGATGTAGAAGAGGTTTTATCTATTTCTGGTAAGGGCCTTATGGTAGGACTTGAGCTTAAGGATGGCCTAAAGGCAGTAGATATTGCATCAAAATGTATGGAGGAAGGATTAATTCCATTAACTGCAAAAACTAAGATTCGTCTACTTCCACCATTAAATATTACATTTGAAGAACTAAATAAGGGACTTGATATCCTTATTCACGTTTTGAAGGAGGCTTAAATGAAGCATTTATTAACATTAGAACAATTATCAAAAGAGGAATTGCTTGATATTTTAAATCTTGCAGACCAATTAAAATTTCAAAAAAAGAATGGTATTCCTCACGAATTATTAAAGGGTAAAACCCTAGGTATGATTTTCCAAAAATCATCTACTCGTACGAGAGTTTCTTTTGAGGTTGGCATGCATGAGCTTGGTGGTCAGGCATTATTCCTATCCTCAAGAGATTTACAAATTGGTAGAGGAGAGCCAATCCAAGATACCGCAAGAGTATTATCTAGATATTTAGATGGTATAATGATTCGTACCTTTGACCAAAAGGAAGTAGAGGATTTAGCAAAATATGGTTCTATTCCTGTAATTAATGCTTTAACAGATTATTGCCATCCATGTCAGGTTTTAGCGGATTTAATGACAATTCGTGAATTTAAGGGTGCATATGAGGGCTTAAAATGCTGCTATATTGGAGATGGTAATAATATGGCAAACTCCATTATAGTTGGTGTATTACGCTTAGGTATGAAAATGAGTATTGCATGCCCTAAGAAATATGAACCAGATAGCCATATTTTAGAATTTGCTAAAGAATTCCCTGGAATGTTTGAAATGACAGAAGATCCTCTTGTTGCTGCTAAGGATGCGGATGTATTATTTACAGACGTATGGGCATCTATGGGTCAGGAATCCGAAAAGGCGGAAAGAGAAAAGGTATTTAAGGGTATTTACCAAATTAATGATGCCGTCATGGCTGTTGCTAAGCCTGATTGCATGGTACAGCATTGTCTTCCTGCACATAGAGAAGAAGAAATCACAGATAAGGTTTTTGAGGCTCATGCGGATGAAATCTTCGAGGAAGCAGAAAATCGTCTTCATGCTCAAAAGGCAGTACTTGTTAAATTAATGGCTTAAGATTATCCTCTATCGAAAGATGGAGGTTTTCTTTTTCCTTAAATTTTGCTATAATACTTTCGTTGAAAAAGAAAGATAAATGGTTATATTATGGCAGTAATGTTATATGAAACAAAATTTTATGTTCATGCTGTAGATACGGATTTAAAGGATAAAATCCGTCCGGCATCCGTTTTATCCTATTTTCAGGATGCAGCAAGCGTCAACGCAGTAGAGCTTGGCGTTGGATATCACGACCTATTAGATTTAAATTTATATTGGGTAATTCTTTATGAGGAATTCGAAATATTAAAGGATATCGAATGGGGAGAGGTAGTAAGGGCTAGAACGTGGCCAAAATCTAGAACTAGACTAGAATTTGAAAGAGAATATGAGCTTAGAAATAATCAAGATGAATTACTTGTTAAGGGTATATCTACTTGGTGTGTAATAAGTACAAAAACCAGAAAGCTTGAGCGAGGGGATTCTGTTATTTTTAAGGGAGAATATTACGATTACACAAATTACCCTGAAAAGCTAAATAGAAAAATTAAGATTCAAATCACAGAACCAGATATGACCTATGACTATAAGGTTTTATATACAGATTTAGATCATAATTTACATTTAAATAATGCGAAATATTTAGATGTTATTTATAATATGCATGCCAATGATAAGAAAGTAAAAAAGGTAAGAATCTCCTTTGTCAATGAAGCACATGTAGGAGAAACATTACATATTTTATATAAGCATGAGGAACAAGGAGATTGCTATATCGGACTTGTAGGAACTGATACCTGCTTTATGGCAATCTTAGAGACGGAGGAATAAAAATGAGAGGCTTTTTAGATTTTATTAAGGATACACCTACTGCATTTCATGCAGCAAATAAAATAGCAAATATTTTAAAAGGAAATGGCTATATTGAATTAAATGAGTCAGAGGAATGGAACTTAGAAAGAGGAGGCAAATATTTCTTCACAAGAAATCAGTCTAGTGTATTTGCATGGGAAATCCCTATGGATTTTAGAGATTTATCCTTCAATATTACTGCAGCACACCTAGATTCCCCAACCTTTAAGCTAAAGCCTAATTTCACCTTAGATCAAGGTAAATATATTAAGCTTAATACAGAGGTTTATGGTGGACCAATATTCATGAGCTGGCTTGACCGCCCATTAAATATTGCAGGAAAAGTAATGGTTATGGAAAAGAATAAGGTAAAAACCAAATTGTTATCCTTTAATAGGGCGATTTGCATGATTCCCAATTGCTCTATCCACTATAATAGAGAATTAAATAAAGGCTATGCATTTAATCCACAAAATGAAATGCTACCTATATTCACAGATAATAAAAATAATGATTTACTAGACTTAATTGCAAAGGAATTAAATGTATGTAAGGAAGATATATTATCTTATGATTTATATTTAGCTCTATTAGATAGAGGAATGCTTGTAGGACCTAATAATGAATTTGTTATGGCACCTCAAATTGATAACCTAGAATGCTCCTATGGCCTTTTAAATGCATTATTATCTGAAGTACCAGCAAAGGGTACTGTAAATGTAATGTGCTTATTCGATAACGAAGAAATAGGCTCAGCAACAAGACAGGGTGCAGCAAGCACTACTTTATATGATTTATTAGAAAGAATTACATTATCCTTAGGATTATCTAGTGAAGAATTTAGAAGAAGCCTTGCATCAAGCTATTTCATTTCAGCAGATAATGCACAGGGCTTCCACCCATCCTATGCTTCGAAATATGATCCAACGAATGCTTGCTACATGAATGAAGGAATTGTTGTAAAAAATGCTGCAAGAGGATCCTATACAACCGATGCATATTCCTTAGCTATATTTAAGGTATTATGTGAAAGAAGTGGGGCAAGGTACCAACTGAATACGAATAGAAGTGATGTACCTGGTGGATCTACCCTAGGTGCCATAAGCCAAACGAAGGTATCTATTCCATCTGTAGATATTGGACTAGCCCAGGTTGCTATGCATTCTTCCTATGAAACTGCGGGGGCAAAAGATTTAGATGACCTAGTAAAGGCAATTAAGGAATTCTATCATACACATTTCCATACCATAAATGATGGAACCGTAGAGTTTTAAATAAGCAAAAAAACCAACAAAATGATGTTGGTTTTTCTTATGCTCTTAAATCTTTTGGAAAACAAGAAGTATTCTTTCATCCTCATCCTTTAAATCCTCATTAAAGTCACCTACTACCTTAATAAGCTTTAAATTTTTATGAGAGATATCTATAATATCATAATAATACTCTAAATAGGTTTCAGTAAATGGAGAATCTCCATTTTCGGTAATGGTAATTTCATGCTTTAACACATTCTTTTTTACCTTTCTTGTGTACCAATCAATTTTAAATGTATCATGATCCTCATGAAGCTCATTATTTTCATATTCTCTAAGCATCTCCTTAGAATAGATATCACAAGCAAAATATCCATGATTTTCAAGGCTATCCACAACGCAATTTAGCATCCTTTTAATATCCTTTTTGCTTGTTAAAAAATTCATAGAATCAAAGAAGCATGTAATCATATCATATTTATATTCTGTTTTGAAATTTGTCATGTCACAAACTCTAAAATCGATATCTAATCGATTGATTCTTTTCTTTTCTCTGGCAATCTCTATTATGGATTCAGATAAATCAAGTCCATCTGCCTTATAACCATTTAAGGTTAATAGATTACAAAATGTACCAGTACCACAGGCTAAATCTAATACACGATCTCCCTTAGATAGGTAGGGCTCTACAAATTCAAGCCATAAATCATAATTGATTCTAGACATGATTTCTTCATAGTAATATCCAAATTTTTTATATTCATTTTTCATTTCTTCACCTTTAATTTATAAATAAAATCAGAATCAGGATCAATATAAATGGTTTGCTGATGCGTATAGCTTACAAAGCAAGCTCTTTTTCCTGGAATCTTTTTTATATTTCTTATTCTTGTATAATCGACCTGCACAGAAGAAGAATCCTGGTAGGTAGAATAATATGCAGCAAGCATAGCTCCTGTTCTAATCTCTTCTTCATTTAATTCAGAAGAATTATGTACAACAACATGACTTCCTGGTGCATCCTTAATATGGAACCACATTTCATTAGGCTTTGCAAGCTTATGTGTCAAATATTCGTTTTGGATATTATTTTTGCCTACAGTAATACATGTACCATTATCTAAAATATAGGTTAAAAGCTTAGGCTTTTCCTTCTTTTTGTTTTTATTTGGAGTATTTTTAAATAAATATTTACCATGAATTAATTCTGTTTGAATTTCTAAGGCATCATTAATGGATGCATCCTTTAATTGATAATCGATGACCTTAAAATATTCAATTTCATTTTTTGCAATCTCCATTTGCTCATTAATATAGGTGACAGAGGATTTTAGCTTTTGATATTTCTTATAGAATTTATTTGAATTCTCAAGAATTGTGTACTTAGGATCTAATTTAATATCTATATATTCATTTGTATAATAATTTAATATAGAAATCTCGGATTTCTTTTCTTTAACATTTGGATAGGATAATAATAATTCTCCATAAAGCTTAAAGCTATCTGCTATAGAAGTATCTAAAAGCTGAGCCTCAAGCTTTTCAATTTTGTTTTCAAATTTCGTAATTTGCCTCTTGACAAATGTATGTAGGTCATTTGTCTTAAGCTTAACCTTAGCCCTTAAATCCATTTGATAATAATAATCATCGAGCATAGAGGATATAGAATCATATTCCTTTATGATATTTCCCTCTAATGGGTAATAATAAAAATCTATTTTATCCTTAAAATTTTTGAAGGTAGATGGCTTATTCTCTAAATGTATATATTTATAGAATGTTTCTGCATGAAAATCATTTTGAAATACAGGAATTGCTATATTTAAGGATACTCCATTAAATAGATTCATTAATTCCTTTGGATTTTTAGGATTATTCTTTAAGAATATATCTATCATTTCATCCTTAGATAATTTCATTGGATTAATTTTATTGTTTAATGGAAATTCATATTTCGCATTAGGTAATATCGTTCGATTATATTCCCCTATACCATCATGCTTTAGAGCATCTATGATAATGAAATTTTCATCGGTTAATATTAGATTGGAATATCTACCCATAACCTCACAAATTAGGTATTTATGATTCAAATCGGATAATTCATTATAGCCAGATAATTTAAAATATAGGATTCTATCGCATTCATAATTAATGATATCATCGATGAAATAGCCTTCTATATGCTTTCTTAAAAGCATAGTAAAGCTCTTAGGATTTAATACACTATCATAAATATGCTTCGTTAAATGAATTCTTGAATAATCGGAAGAAAACGATAGCATCAATGGATAATTGATTCTTTCCTTTCGAATTGTAAAAATAAAGTCGGTATCTCCATTTTCATTTATCTTAGAAATACGACCGGTTTTTAAGAATTCTATTTCCTTATTTAGTTTTTCTAGTAGTATTCCATCAAAGCTCACATTCATCACCAGTAAGAGTATAGCATTTTTTAAAATGGAATTCTATTATCTTGTGTTTTAAAATATTAAATAGTAAAATATATCTAATAGGAGGCAATCGTTCATGGGATTTTTTGATAGATTTAAAAAGAATGATATAGATCAAAATAAGCCAAAAAACACCAAGCTTTCTGATGGAGTAAAGAAGACCCTAGAGGCAAAAAATATTTCTGTATCCTTAGGTGATGATGGCAAAGGCTCCTTTGAGCTTGTTATGCCAAATGAAGGATATAGCCTATATCCATATTATAGGATAGATAGTGCGACTAAGGAATTATCTATTATCATTAATGTGAGAAATGTAGATGAGGATATAACCATAGATTTATATAATAAAATAAATGCCTTTAATATTAAAAGTAAGTATCTAATAGCTAAGCTTAAGGATAGGATTATCTATTTAGAATACAATACAAAGGTGGATTCTCATAAATCGGAGATTATTCATGAGGTTATTGAAAGCGTATTTATGCTATCAAAAGAAATTGATGAGCTTTAATTGGTTGAATTTTTCGTTTTGTTATAGTAAACTTATTTACAAAAAGTGAGGTATTAAATCATGAAGCTGAATGATAGAGGACTTCTAGTTGTTATATCTGGCCCATCAGGGGTAGGTAAGGGAACCGTACGTAAAGCATTATTTGAAATGCCAAAGCATAACTTAACCTATAGTGTATCTATGACAACAAGGGCAAAAAGACCAGGAGAAATAGATGGAATCGATTATTATTTCGTTTCTCGTGAGGAATTTTTAAAGCGTGCTTCCGAGGGTAAATTCCTAGAGCATGCGGAATTCGTTGGAAATTACTATGGTACACCACTAGATAAGGTAAATGAAAGATTAGAGGATGGTCAGGAGGTTGTACTTGAGATTGAGGTTGAGGGTGCACTTCAGGTAAAGAAGAAGGTCCCAGATTGTGTAATGATTTTCATTGTACCTCCAGGAAAGGAAGCACTATATCAGCGCTTAAGAAAAAGAGGCACAGAATCTGAGGATGTTATTCAGCAAAGAATTGAAAAGGCCAATAGAGAATTTAAGCTTGCAAAGTATTATGATTATATCGTAGTAAATGATGAGGTATCTAATGCGGCTGACCGTATTATGGCTATCATTCGTGCAGAGCATGCGAAAACCGCAAGATCTATCCATAAATATATGGAGCTCATTGGTGAGGATGAATAAAATCACTAGATTTTTTATAGAGTTTATAGTATAATAATTTCGTTGATTTGGAGGGCTAATTATGTCAAAGAAAGATTATGATGGAATGCGTTATCCATCTGTAGATGATTTATTAAAGGTTATTGATTCAAAATATAAGCTAGCATACGCAGCCGCAAGAAGAGCTCATATCATTGAAGAAGAGGAATGGACTGCCGCAGAGGATGGTATGTGTGTTAAGCCTGTAGGACAGGCATTAGAAGAAATTCTAAATGGCCAAACAAAAATGACTTTTAAGTAAAAAGTAACCCCTCGGGTTATTTTTTTCTTTTCTTTGTAGTATAATTTTAAAGAGGGGATGATATTATGGAATCTTTAACTAAATATTTCTTATATTTCATAATTTATGCCTTCTTAGGGTATATTGCAGAGGTATCTTATGTATTTATCTGTACAAAGAAAATAACGAATAGAGGCTATCTATATGGACCCTTAGTGCCTATTTATGGCTTTGGTGCGATAGGTATCCTTTTATCCTTAAGCTTTATCTATAATCTAAATACATGGTACAGTCCGATATTGGTATTTGTTGCAGGGTTTATCTTAACATCCCTTCTTGAATATATTGTTTCCTTTTTTATGGAACTCATCTTCCATATGAGATGGTGGGATTACAGTGATAAATTCTTAAATATTCATGGTAGAGTTTGCTTAAGAAACTCAACTATGTTTGCCATACTTGTCATGTTTGTGATGTATGTATTACATCCTTTTGTTGTAGAGAATTTAGTTTCAAGAATCGAAAATTTTAATCTTGTATTCTTTTATATTCTAGCAGGTATTTTATTTACCCTAGTTTTAACGGATACTATACTATCTACTCTTAAGCATGTATCTATTGCTAAGGTATTTAAGAAGCTTGAGGCTATGGCAGAAGCGATTGGAGATTCTATTGCCGCTAAAACCTTAGAAACAAAGGGTAGACTTGATGAGCTTAAGGATTATTTTTCTTCTAATATCGTTAAAAAATCCTTCCGCTTCCTAGATATTAAATATGCATCTGCCAAAATAAAATTAAAAAGTGAGCATTTAAAGCTTTCCTTAATCGATTTTAAGGAAAAAATTAAAAACAAAATTCAAGGAGAGTGATTCTCTTGGGTATCATAGAAGAAAAGCTAAAGCTATTACCGGATTCTCCAGGCTCATATCAAATGAGAGATGAAAATGGAACAATCATTTATGTTGGTAAGGCTAAAAATTTAAAGAATAGAGTAAGAAGCTATTTTCATGGCGCACACAATGCGAAAACCACAAGGCTTGTATCGGAAATTAGAGATTTTACCTATATTATTACCTCAAGTGAGCTTGAGGCTTTTGTTTTGGAAATTAATTTAATTAAGGAATATAATCCAAAATATAATATTGCATTAACCGACGATAAGACATACCCCTATGTTGCCCTAACGAATGAGCCTCATCCAAGATTAATCGTAACAAGAAATAAAAGAAAGAAGGGCGAGGCCAGATATTTTGGCCCATACCCGAATGTAGGTGCTGCAAGAGATACAGTCAATCTATTAAATCGACTATATCCTTTGAGAAAATGTAGTCATATTCCAGATAAGGAATGCTTATATTATCATATGCATCAATGCCTGGGTCCTTGTATTATCAAGGAGCAATTTGATTATTCTATATACAAGAATAAGATTGCATCCTTCTTAAATGGAGATGCAGAGGATATCCTAAAGGAATTAAATGAAAAGATGAATGCTCTATCGAATTCCTTAGAATTTGAAAAAGCTATTGAATATAGAGATTTAATTGAATCGATTAAAAATACAATAAAAAGACAAAAGATATCCATTAATGATTTAACCGCAAGAGATTATGTAGGTATATATGAAGATAATGGAGATTTATCCATTAATATTATTATTACCCGCTTAGGCTCTATTGTACAAAACCATCAAACCATCATTAATTCCTATATCTCAAAGGAGGATGAGGTATTATCCTATTTAAGGCAATTTTATGAAATTAATGAAAAGCCAAAGGAAATAGGTATTAGTGGTATAAATATGGATAATATTGAGGAAATGCTTGAAATTCCTTTTGTAGATATCAAATTAGGTAAGAAAAAGGAATTATTAGATATGGCTGTATATAATGCCAAATATAATCTAGAAAATAAAAGAAACATATATAAGAACCAAGTCTTAAAGAGAATAGAAACTATAGATAGGCTAGGTGAATTATTAGGTATAAATCCACCTATGCGCATTGAAGCCTTCGATAACTCCAATTTATTTGGTGAATACCCTGTATCGGGTATGGTATGCTATATCAATGGTAAGCCTGCCCCAAAGGAATTTAGAAAATATCATATTAAAACGGTCGTGGGAGCCAATGATTATGAATCGATGAAGGAAGTAATCTATAGAAGATATTTAAGATTAGTTATGGAAAATGCTACTCTTCCAGATTTAATTGTAATGGATGGTGGAGAGATTCAGGTTCATGCAGCAAAAGAGGTATTAGAGGGATTAAATTTAAACATTCCAGTTATGGGCATTCAAAAGGATAATCACCATAAGGCAACGATTCTTTTCTTTAACGAAAAATTAATACCCCTAGATAAGAATGATCCTGTATTCTTACTTTTAGCCGATATATCCCAAAGAGTACACGATTTTGCGATAAGCTTTTTTAGAAGCCAAAAGGCTAAGGGCTTCTTCCAATCGAGATTAGATGAAATTGAAGGCTTAGGCCCAAAAAGAAAGGAAGCCTTAATTAAATATTTTACAACCATTGATAATGTTAAAAATGCATCAGAAGAGGAATTAAAGAAGGCAGGAATGCCTTCAAATTTAGCTCATAAGATTTATGAATATTTCAAGGAGGAGAATAATGAAAATTAAGTATGTATTCCCATTAATATCTATAGTAGCCTTAGCTTCTTGTGGTATAACAAAGGAAGAAACTACTACTATAGAAACTACTACAGAAACAACTATAAATACAACTACAGAAACAACGAATGAAATTGAATTATCCTATAGAGTATTACCAGATAAGGTAAACAATTATTATAAGGATGTAGATATAACCCTAAAGGGGGATGCATTTATAAATTCATTAACTAAGGTAATATCTAAGAATTATCAAAAATATTCCTATAATGCTGCATGGGATATTTTAAAGGAAGCAGACGAGGATCCATATAATAAAGACAATATTGTATGTATCTATACAGGTCTATCTATTCCAAAATCAGGTCAAGGATCTACTTGGAATAGGGAGCATACCTGGCCAAAATCTCATGGCTTTGATTCGGAATCTAATCCTGCCTATACCGATTGTCATCATTTAACGGCAACACAAAATCAGGCAAATAACACAAGAGGAGATTTAGATTTTGATGAGGTAGAAAATATTACTGGTAAGGTATTAAGTGATGGATATGGCAATTCTTGGATTACGAATTACTGCTATGAACCAAGAGATGAGGCAAAGGGAGATTGCGCAAGAGCGTTATTCTATATGATGGCTAGATATAATGATTCAACATTAGATTTAGAAATTGTAGATAAAATTCCTACCTCTACAAGCTCAACCATTGGTAAAATTGGAAAATTATCCACTCTTTTAAAATGGCATTATCAAGATCCTGTATCGGATGAGGAAATAAGAAGAAATGAGGTTATCTATAGCTATCAAGCCAATAGAAACCCATTTATTGATCATCCAGAATGGGTGAATTTAGCCTTTGATAGTAATTATGAGAATTTATCCATAAATAAAGAAAAGGTATATAATGTCATTCAAGAAATTGATAGCTTACCATCCCTAATTACACTTGAAAATGAAGATGATGTATATTCTATTTATAATAAGGTAATGGCCTTAAATGCCCAAGAAAAGCTATATGTTTCGAATTACCAAGCCTTAAGTAGTGCAAAATACCAAATCGATTACCTAAAGGGAAATATGGCAGATGATGATGCATCTAAAACATTCGATTTTAGTACTTGTAATTTAAAGACTACAAGTTATGAAAAGAATAAAAATGCTGAGGTTAATGGCGCTCAATTCTACTTGAGTAGTTGTTTTGGTGATAATGGCGATATTCGAATCGGTTACAATTCTAAAAAATCTGGTAACGCAGTTAGTTTAACTACTCTAGGTGTAAACGGTACTGGAGCCTATTTAAAAGCTAATTTCTCAACTGTAGATTTGGTTGGTATTACTCTTGATTCTATAACCCCTCCAAGTAGGGTAGATAAAGTATACATTATTGGTGTTAATAATGATTCCTATACTTTACTCTATTCTGGTACAGCAAGTAACAGGGTTGAAGCTAAATTTGAGAAATTTAGTGGAGAGTTTATAATCGCTATTACAGGAACAAATCCTGTTCTATATTTGTCAAAGATGTATTTATACACAGCATAACGATAAGTTTTTTGAATTAGGATAGTTTGGCTATCCTTTTTCTTATTTTGTTTATTAGTAAATTTAAAACTCTATTTATTATTACTATCATATATATTTGTATTAAGTAGGAATAAAAAAAATAAAATATTTTTATAATAGACATAAATAATGTCAAAATAGGGTGTATTATACGAATGAGAGAGGAGGTGAATTGATGTGAAAAGATATAAAGTTTTAAAACAAAAACTA